>NZ_JQKS01000012.1:0-148290 GCF_000746145.1 Methylobacter sp. BBA5.1 | reverse complement strand
AACAAGCCAATAAGACTATTTTATCAACGTCTGTTGGCCCAAGGTAAGCTAAAAAAAGTGGCCCTTGTTGCCTGTATGAGGAAATTGCTCACTATTCTCAATTCCATGGCAAAAACAGGCAGCGAGTGGAACCCTGATTTTGCCAATCAGGCTTGATTTTGAACACAGTTGCTGCATGGATGCAGGAGGTAGAGCACCAACAGTAGGCGCTTTAGGCGACGCATGGAGCAGTTGCCGAGGCGCGCAAACAGGCGCATGGCAAGCCATGTAACTGTTTGCGCAAAGCTTCCGCTCCTGCTCACGCCCCTTGCCTACATCCCTGTAGGCAACGCCGAAGAGGGACGGAAAGACAAGTCATTTGCGGGAATTATAAAATTCACGTTCCTTAACAGTAAACCAAGCCGTTCGCGCTTGCGGTATAATCCTGTCATTGCCCTTAGCTTTGGAGTTACCCGTGATTGAACGCATGGTCAGACATCATAATATTATTGCCATTGTCGGCAATATTATTACCGTGCATGCCGCTACGGAAAAACAAGATATCAGTACACGCTTTGGCGATCTGGCCCTGATTGAGGATAATAACGGCACCCAATCCCTGGCCCAGGTCATCAAGATCGACGGCAATCGGGTATCCTTGCAGGTATTTTCAGGCACACAGGGCATTTCCACGGCGGCTTCCGTGCGTTTTCTGGGACATGCGATGCGGGTGACATATTCACCGAACATTCTGGGGCGTATTTTTACCGGCACGGGCAAACCCATGGACGGCGGCTCCCAGCTGGAGCCGGACCCTAAAGTCGGCATCGGCGGGCCTTCGGTCAATCCGATGAAGCGCGTGCTGGCTTCCAAAATGATGCGCACCAACGTGCCGATGATCGATTTATTCAATTGTCTGGTTGAAAGCCAGAAAATCCCTATTTTTTCCATCTCGGGCGAACCTTTCAACCCGTTTCTGGCGCGCATCGGCATACAGGCCGATGCCGATATCGTTGTGTTCGCGGGGTTGGGGCTGATTTTCGACGATTACCATTTTTTCAAGACCCGGTTTGAACAGGCCGGTGTTTTCGCCCGCACGGTCATGTATTGCAACATGGCTTCCGATCCTATCGTCGAGCGCCTGCTGGTGCCGGACATGGCCTTGGCCGTCGCCGAACGCTTCGCGGTGGAAGAGGGCAAACGCGTGCTGGTGCTGATGACCGATATGACCGCCTATGCCGATGCCCTGAAAGAAGTCGGCGTGTCGATGGAACATGTGCCGTCCAACCGCGGCTACACCGGCGATCTCTATTCGCAACTGGCCCGGCGTTATGAAAAAGCCTGCGATTACAAGGGCGCGGGTACGGTGACGATACTGACCGTGACAACCATGCCGGGCGACGATGTGACGCACCCGGTGCCGGACAATACCGGCTATATTACCGAGGGCCAGTTTTATCTGCACAACGCCATGCTTGATCCATTCGGATCGCTTTCGCGGCTGAAACAGCATGTGATCGGCAAAGTTACCCGCGAGGACCATGCACAGATCATGAATACAATGATCCGTTTTTATTCGGCCGCCAACGAGGCCGAACAAAAACAGGCCATGGCGTTCGATCTATCGTCTTTTGATGAGAAGTTGCTGAAGTTCGGCAAGCTGTTCCGCGAGCGGTTCATGGACATCAATGTCTCCATGACGCTGGAAGAGGCGCTGGATCTGAGCTGGCAGACCCTGGCCGAGTGTTTTACCGAAGACCAGCTGTTGATGAAGCAGGGGTTGATCGATAAATATTTCCCGAAGGATAGGCATGGCCAGGCTGTCGCTCAGTAAAACCGCGCTGCACAAGGAGAGCGCGCAGCTCAAGCGCTATAGGCAGTACCTGCCATCGCTGGATCTAAAGCGTCGGCAGTTGCTGGCCGAACGCTACAGGGCGGCGGCAAGCCTGGCCGAAACCGAGCGGATGATGCGGCAGTGCCGTGAGTTTGTGCTCCGGGAACTGCCCATGCTCGCCGAGACCCAGGTCGGTTTGCAGGGCCTGGTCACGGTCTCCTCCATCAAGGTCAGCGAGGAGAATATCGTCGGCATTCATGTGCCGGTGCTTGAGCATATCGATATCCATGTCCAACCCTATTCCACCTATGCCAAGCCGCATTGGGTGGATGCGGCGGTTATTCAGCTAAAACGCATGATGGAGCTCAAGGTCAAATATCAGGTCGGCCGGCGACGTCTGGATACGCTGGACACCGCCGTTAAAAAAGTCACTCAACGCGTTAATCTGTTTGATAAGGTCTTGATTCCCAAGGCGGAGCAAAATATAAAAAGAATACGGATTTCCTTGTCCGATACGGAACGGGCCGGCGTCGTCAGAGCCAAAATCACCAAGCAAAAACGTCAGCACTAATGGCCATCGTCAAGTTAAAAAAACTGACTTTCTGCGGATTGATCAGCGAAAAATCGACTGTTCTGGAAAAGCTGCAGCAGCTGGGCGGCACTCATCTTATCCCGCTCAAGGAGGACGGTTTGACGCCGGCCGAACTTGCGCAGTCAAGACAGGCCGAAAACGCCGGCAAGGCGCTGAAGTATTTAAAGCGTTGCGCCAATAAACGCCATCAGGTGCACAATACAAAGGATTTTGATCTGGATGGCGTGATCAATGCGGTGCTGACTATCCAAAGCGGTATGCGAACGCTGTCCGATAAGCGTGATGCGTTGCAGAAACGGATCAAGGAAATCGAACCCTGGGGCGATTTCAGGCTGCCTGAAGACGGACTGCGAGGGCTGAATCTCTGGTTTTATATCGTTCCGGAGCGCCTCATGAAACAGATGTGGGCCGTTGATCTGACCTGGCAGGTGGTGCACAAGGATAATTTATACAGCTATGTGGTCGTGATTGCCGGGCAGGAGCCGCCGGCCTCAAGCATGCCCGTGGCCAGAACGCATACCGGCAAGGTGCCGTTGTCCCGGTTAAAAGACGAACTCAACCAGATCGAACTGACACTCCAGGATCTGCAGGCCGAAAGAGAATCCCTGACGCGCTGGATAGCATTGCTTGAAGTCAATCTTGCCGAGACCGCGAACCGGTGCGAATTATGGCTGGCCCATTCGCTCACGCTCGATAGTGATGCTCTTTTCATGATTCAGGCCTGGGCTCCCGAGGAGCAGCTCGCCGTTTTTGAACGGTTTGCCAAGCAGCACCGGTTGGCGTTGATGATCTCAGACCCCGAGGCGGGCGATACGCCGCCGACGCTATTGAAAAATCCCGAAAAACTGGCAAGCGGCGAGGACATCGTACATTTTTACCAAACGCCGGGCTATTTTGGCTGGGACCCGTCCGTGGCCGTGTTTTTCTCGTTCGCGCTGTTTTTTGCCATGATCCTGTCCGATGCCGGGTACGCGGCGTTGTTCATGCTGTTGCTGGCCGGCAAATGGCGGGCTTTGGGGCAGTCAAGAAAGGGCTTGCGCCTGCGCATGCTGTCTATGGTCACGCTGGCGGCATCGCTGGTCTGGGGCGTCATGATAGGCAGTTATTTCGGCTATGGCCCAGCGCCCGACAGCCCCTTGGAAACACTGAAATTACTGGACATCAATGATTTCGACGCGATGATGCGCCTGTCAATTTTTGTCGGCGTCGCCCATATCGCGCTGGCCAATGGCGTGATGGCCTATCATCGCTGGGGCAAAAAAACGGCATTTGTGCCTGTGGGATGGCTGGCCATTGTCATCGGCGGCTTTATGATCTGGCAGGTCTCTGGTCCGCACCAGCATTTAATTCAGCAACTGGGCTATGGCGCCCTGGCGGTCGGTTGTCTGTTTTTGCTGATGTTCAGTAGCGAGCGCACAGTCGTTAAGCCTCGAGACTGGTTATGGGTTATCCTGGACGGTTTTAAAAGCCTGACCGGGCTGACTGAAATATTCGGCAATGTGCTGAGCTACATGCGCCTGTTCGCCCTGGGCCTGGCGGGAGCCTCGCTGGCCTTGACGTTTAACCAGTTCGCCGAGCAGATTTATCATGCGGTACCGGGTGCGGGACTGCTGTTAAGCATTCTGGTTCTGTTGGTCGGACATGTCCTGAATCTGGCGCTGTGCGTGATGAGCGGCGTCGTACATGGTTTAAGGCTGAACTATATCGAATTTTACAAGTGGAGCGTCTCTGATGAAGGCTATCCGTTCAAGCCGTTTTCTAAAAAAGGAGTAGGTAATGACTGAATTCATCGTTATTTTTCTGGGCTGGATGGGCTTGTTTGCTCCCATGGCGCTGGGTGCGATCGGCAGTATGATCGGCTGCACGATTGCCGGACAGGCCGCCATCGGCGCCATGCTGGATTCCGAAGGCGGCTATGGGCGTTATGTCGGGGTCTCGGCCATGCCTTCCTCTCAGGTCGTTTATGGCATTGTCATCATGTTTACACTGAACCGGACCATTACGGCCGAAATCGCCCCGAGTATTTTTGCGATTGGTATCCTGTCCGGGCTGGCATTGATGCTGAGTGCCATCTATCAGGGGCAGTGCTGCGCTTCGGCCATTCATGCGGTCAAAGCCAAGCCCGAGGTTTTCGGGTTGTCCATCGCGCCGGCTTCGATTGTTGAAGGCTTTGCCGTTTTCGCCTTTATATTCGCCCTGGTTCTGGCCGGCGGCATTCCGCAGACTTGATGGTATTGATTCATGAACAATGAAAAGTTGCCTTTCGTCTCATCGGGTGTTGAGGCGTTGATCAACCGGTTGAAAGAGCAGGGCATTGCCGCCGGCCAGGAAAAGGCCGAAAGCATCGTCACCGACGCGCAAAAAAGAGCCGAATGGATTATCGACGAGGCGGAGCTTGAGGCACAATTGATTATCAATAACGCCAGGGCCGAGGCCGAGGCCTTGAAAGCGGCCGGCGAGGATGCGTTAAAACTGGCGGCCAGGGACGTGTTCCTGCGGCTGCGGGACACGTTGTTGGGCAGCTTCAGCCGGGAAGTCACGCGTGTGGTCGGCAAGCAAATGACGCAGGAGGATTTTCTTGAAAAACTGATCCTGGCCCTGGCGGGACGCGTCCGCGATCAAACAGGCATCGATGATAACCGGCAGGTGGTTATTCAGTTGCCCGAGGATGTGATCGGCGTCGAGGAACTGCGCCGGAATCCGGAAGAGCTCAGGGAGGGCGCTTTAACGCAGTTTACGGCCTCGATAGCTGCCGAGCTTTTGCGCGGGGGCGTAAAATTCGAGGTGTCCGGTGATTTGGACGGCGGCCTGCTGATCAAGCTTGAGGATGACAATATTGTGATCGATTTCTCGGATCAGACGGTAGCGGCGTTATTGCTGGAACATGTTCAGCCGCGCTTTCGGGCCTTGTTGCAGGGTATCGTCAAGTGATCTCCGAGCGTTTTAAATACACCATGCTGCTGGCAAGTCTGCCTCCGCACGCACCGGATCTGTTATCGACCACGCAGACGCCCGTCTCACGTATTCAGCTCGATAAACGCCTGGCCTTGCTGGATGCCCGCGATGCCGAAGACTTACAGCGTATCGAAACGTTACTGCACTGGTCGCATGTCGGAATGGGGACCGACGAGGAGATCGTCAGAAAAAGCCATGAAATGCTGGAATTGATCAATGATGACTTTCTGAAAAATTTGATCCGCTGGCGGCTGGAATTAAGAACCTTGGTCTCGGCGCTCAGAAAAAGGCATGCCGGCATGCCGGCGCCGGAGAAAAATACCTTTGCGGGGTTTGGCAAATGGCCGTTCTTTATCGCCAGGAACTGGCATGAACCTGATTTCGGTATCGCTCATCTGTTGCCCTGGCTGCCGCAGGCGCGGGAGCTGGTGGCGCAAAATAAAAGCTATGAACTGGAAAAGCTGCTGCTGAACCTGGTCTGGCAGCACTGCGCCCGAGAAGGCAGTCAGCATTATTTCGATTTTCCGGCCGTGGTGATCTATGTCCTGCGCTGGAATGTGATCAATCGGTGGGCTAACTACAATGCCGCGAATGCCATCGAGCGCTTTGATCAATTGGTTGATGCGGAGCTCCAGGACTTTATGCTGGATTTTGGAAGAATATGAGTCGTGAAAATGTAACTACAGCCCGGATCATCGCGGTTCAGGATGATATCGTGTCTATCGAAACCGTGGAGGGCGCGGATTTTCCGCTGACAAAGAATGAGGTCATCTACATACATCCGAGCCGAAGCGAGTCCCGGCATGCCGAGCGCCTGAAAGCGGAAGTTCTGAGGATACACGGCAAAAAGGCCGATGCGCAGGTTTATGAGAGCACCGCCGGCATCGGTGTCGGTGATTTTGTCGAGCAAAGCGGCGAGATGCTGTCGGTGGAGCTGGGGCCGGGCCTGTTGGGACAGGTATATGACGGCCTGCAAAATCCCCTGGATCAATTGGCGGCGGAATTCGGCTATTTCCTGCCGCGGGGCGTCGATCTGCCGGCGCTCGATGTCAATGCCAAATGGGCTTTTACGCCGACCGTTCAGGTCGGTGCGATGCTGCCTGCCAGCGCCGTGATTGGCACGGTGCCGGAGCGCGGTTTTATCCATAAAATCATGGTGCCGTTTGACGTGGCGGGGCTGGTTAAAGTCATCTGGATACAGGAAGGTGCGGTCACGGTCAACGATGCTGTCGCGGTTATACAGCTGGCAAACGGCAAGGAGCGCGCTATCACCCTGAAGCAGCGCTGGCCGGTGCGCAGGCCCATACCCCAGAAATTGATAAAAAGCAGCGTGGTAACGCAGCAATATCCGGTTGAACCGCTGATCACGCATCTGCGTCTGATCGATACTTTTTTTCCGATTGCCAAAGGAGGCACCGGTTGTATTCCGGGGCCTTTCGGCGCCGGCAAGACAGTGCTCCAGAATCTGATCTCGCGGAATTCAGAAGTCGATATCGTCATCATCGTGGCCTGCGGCGAGAGGGCGGGCGAAATCGTCGAAACGATCACCGAGTTTCCGCAGTTGTCCGATCCCAGAGGCGGCGGCTCATTGATGGATCGGACCGTGATTGTCTGCAACACCTCGTCCATGCCGGTCGCGGCGCGCGAGGCCTCCATTTATACCGGCATCACGCTGGGCGAGTATTACCGGCAGATGGGGTTGAATGTCTTGCTGCTGGCCGATTCGACATCCCGCTGGGCGCAAGCCATGCGCGAAACCTCGGGGCGGCTGGAAGAAATTCCGGGCGAGGAAGCGTTTCCGGCTTACCTGGATTCGGCCATCAAGAATATTTATGAACGGGCCGGCGTCATTCTGAACCAGGACGGTTCGACCGGCAGTTTGACCATGATCGGCACGGTATCGCCGGCCGGAGGCAACTTTGAGGAGCCGGTGACGCAGTCCACGCTGGGCACGGTCAAAACCTTTCTGGGGCTCAGCGCCGACAGGGCCTATAAACGCTTTTATCCGGCCGTCGATCCGTTATTGTCCTGGTCGCGCTATCCGGACCAGCTAAAACCCTGGTATGAAGAGCACATGGGCGAGAGATGGACGGAGAGTGTGTTGGCCATGCTGGCCTTGCTGAAGCGGGGCGACAATGTCTATCAGATGATACAGGTCGCCGGCGAGGAGGGCATCACGCTGGACGATTTTGTGCTCTACCAGGAGGCTCAATTCCTGGATATGGTGTATCTGCAGCAGGATGCGTTCGACGAAGTCGATGTGGCCGTGCCGATCAAGCGGCAGCGGGATAATTTTCGAAAAATCATCGATCTGGTCAGCGCGGATTACCGGTTTGCCAGCCAGGATGATGCGCGCGATTACTTTACGCGCCTGACCGGGTTATTCAAGAACCTGAATTACGCGCGCCCGGAATCGCCGGAATATGCCGAGCTGTTGGCGAAAATCGACCGGCTTTATCAATCCGCTATTTAAAAAAAGACTGCGCATTGTCTGTTCATTGATGATGTTCATTTAGCCGGCGACGCCGGGAGTGAATAGGCGAATTTCTGATTATCGCCAGTCTTGGTCATATCTTCCCCGGTTGCCGCGTAATATAATGGAGCAATTTTTTTAAATTTGGTAACACTATGAAAAAAATCAAAGTTCTTTTTGTCTGCATGGGCAGTATACGAGCATGAAAAAAACATCTTATAAGTCAATGTGTTGCGTCATTCCCCAAAATGCCCCCAAAATTACTCCAAAATATTCATTCTATTTGATAGCTATTTCAAGCCATTCCGCACCTCTGGAATCATGATATAGGTCAGTCATTTTTGAGGATTTGTGACCAAGTAGACGCTGCGTATCTAAGCCTTGGTCACGATATAACCGCTCAGCAAGTGAGCGCTGTTCATGAAATGTCGGCGGAGATCCATCCCACGTCAGTCTTGATTTCACACGCGCTTTCTTGAATCCTTTACTCACTGTATTAAGATGAACAGGATCACCAATTTCTTGATTTACTCCGCGTCGGGTGTGATGAACAAGGTACTGAGAAAGGGCATGCTTTCGGCACCTTGTGACGACATCTCCCAAGCTAGCATCAATACATTCCAAACGAAGAGCTAATGGTATTTTGATCAGCGTTCGTGTCTTTTGTTGGGGCACATGTAAGAAGTCGCCATCTATGAACGCATAAGGTTTGATCGAGTATGGCTTTTTCTGAATGAATGCCGAAAATGCTGGCTCCCAGTCAGAACCGCGTTTGAAGCGTGCAAGAGCAATATCCTCCAGGCGTTGCCCTGTAATAATCGCCAGCAGCATGGAATTTTGCACCCAGGGTTGAAGTGATTCTGCGGAATCAAAAATAGTTTGCCAAGTTTCGAACGTCAACCTAGCGCGTTTCACGCGTACGGCTTTATTCTTTGTCATAGTTGCGGGGTTGGAATCTAATTCTCCGGCTTGTATTGCTTCCGCAAAAACATCGATTAGTGTGGAGCGTAATGACTGCGCCATACGCTCTTTGCCAGCGGCGCGATACGCATCCAAATTAGTTACAATTTCCTTAACTGTGATTCCCTTTATTCCTTTATTGCCGAAAATCTCGCCTAAACGTTTGACTAGATGGATTCGCGTTCGGTAAGTGTTTGGTTTAATCTCTCCAGACTGCAAACGGTCGTTGGTGATTTTCAGGTATTCATCGACCCATTTATTGAAGGGTATACCCGCGGATTTGATGCGAGGCTGCTCAGCCATGATGTTATCTGGCGTGATTTGCGCTAGTTGTGCATAAATTGCCGCATTGAGTTGTTTTGCGCGATTTTTAGCTGTTTCTTCGTCTGCGCCGAGTCCCCAGAACTTTCCATTTCGAGGGTCCTTGTACTGGAAAGATAGATTTCCTGTTCGCTTGTCTACTTTGCGGTAGAGGTTTGGTATCTTGTTTAAATCTCGATTCGTTGACGATCTGCGACGAGGCGCCATAATCTTAATACCTATTTACTCAAAATAGCTAAAACCAATGGGTCCACAGGCGATATACCTGTATCAACATTGCTTGGGATTTCAATGGATTTTTGTGGTTTCTGGAAGATAGCATCTCTTTGCACCAGCCAATCTCTACCTACTTTCTGGGCGGGGGGCTTGATATAGCCATTTCTCGCCCAGGTGCGCAAGGTATTGGGTGTATAGCGCCCTCCGAATTTTATTGCGTTCCACTGTTCTAGGGGTACTAGCACGGTCATATTGTCACTCAAAGTTGCAAAGGTTTCAGCTCAATTGTTAATTTTTTCCTAGGTTTTTTTAGCGTCGTCTAGATTTTGATCAAGATGTGTAGCCATAGCCTCGGTACCAACGAAGCCATGGCGTACATTTGACTGCTAACCCGTTAAGGAATATGTGCCGTAATGAATTCTGCCATCAAAGCGAAATAAGTAGAGACTTTCATGAAAAGGACTTCACTCAATATTTACAAATACAGCACACATTCTGCTGCAGTTCATTATTAATCAGTTTGGCGCTTCGACAATGGCCACATCGCACCAGCTTTAAAATCCCACACTCTGACCATTTTGCAATCATCCAAGAATCAGAAAAATCGAAAATTGGTCTGACTTTATAAACAGTCAAGATATATGTCTCGTATCGGCGATATGCGTTAATACATCGCTGAATAAAGTCATCATGGATTTCAATACGAAAATAAAAAACAAATACAGTGGCTTGCTTCGTTCTTGTAAAACTCTTATAGATAAAATTCGAGTTGAACTTTAACGGTCCTCTCGGTGGGGATCGTTTGTGCATATCGACAAATGCTTTGCGTAGAATCTTAGGCGACAATCCTGTCTCATCAGAGATGATGTTAATTCTTGCCTCAAGCGACAAAAGCTCAATAGCGGTAGCATATCGCTCAATGATATTCAGACTCATAGACCCCTTCCATGTCTATACTACCGATGACATTCAAAAATACGTCGATCTCATCTCCTTGTAAGGCAGCCAGTTTCGATGCGAACTCGGTAGTAAATCGTGGTTCAAAACAAATAACGCCAGAAGACGAAATTCGACGAATTTGTTCAATATCCATATTCGCAAGGGACTCAATCATTCCAGACCCCAACCCAAAAATAATATGAGCAGCAGATGGATCACGGCGTGATAACTCCCTGGCCTTAATAAGTAAATCACAAGTGATATCCGATATGTCGCCAAATGTTTTGCTGTCCCGAGCTACAACCCTGTCCAAATATTGGAAGGACTTTAAAAGCGCTTCTTCGTAAGCCAAATGATGGTCATCTGACAAATTCATCAAATGAACCCTGCTTTTTATGGTTTCGCTCCCAAACTCAAGAACCAGCGGGAACAAAAAATCTTGAAAGAAAACTACTGTTACTTTAGCGATTGAATCGAAATCTACTCGACAAATCTGATCAGAAGTCAACAATCGTTCAGTAACGACCCGGGAAAGATCAGATCCTTCCGAATTAAGCATTTTTCGTCTATATAACTTCTTTAACAAAATCACAACGCCTCCGAATGAAACGTATATTTTGAAAATATATCGTTAGCGTTTTTCTTGTTAACGTTCAGGTTAGGCGTTTTCCATTTTTGACGCCCACTTGAATCAGTAATTGAGTCGCATAGTGGACAAAGTTTATAAAGCTCTGGGTAATCTCGAATGGAAACATATGACGAATTGCATCGGGCGCAGCTAATTCCACCTATGTAAGCCATGGCAATCTGCTGTCCAATGTGCCAAGCCCGATTGATATTTAGTATCTTAGGATTGCCCCCAATAATTTGCTCATAGAGCATATAGGAAGCAAGGAAGATTTCGCCTTTTGTTGCATGTTTTGCGGTTTCGTTTTCGGTATTTTTTTTGGGGTCGAGGCTGTTAGTTTCCTTGTTCCCGACTTTGCCGATAGACGAAATATCTTGTTTCTCGCCATTGATCGCCTTTTGGGAAATCGTTTGAAAAACATTGAAATAAATTGAAGCATGTAGGCAATTTTGCGGCGCTTTGACTATCCAGTCAGGATCATAGGGCAATAGACCGGCTGAGGGCCCTTGTCCATGGATCTCTTTATGGAATTGAAGAGCGGATGCTTTTGATATCTGGCAAACAGCTCTCACAATCGAAGGTCGCCCCCCTTTTTCAATGATGCCTTTTGCCAGATCTAATTTGCGTTTTAGACCTAAAATGTCTGTCTCTTTGGGTGTAAGCCGCAAGTGAGATTCCGTTATCACTTAGCCCCCTTTAAGCCTGTGCGAGCGACGCAATTGGTAATAAGGCTGCGGCTATACTTGATGTAATACCGTGCGGCGCTGGCATGACGGACGGCATTCTAAAGACAGCCCTGCCGCATTCAGACAGGCTTTTGATTTCTTCCAGCGTCATGCTGGCAATTTTCTCGATTTCTATGTCATTAAGATTAAACCTCCAAATAGCCTCCATGGGATTATGCCGGGCGCATTCCCTGGCCAGCATCAAAAATTGGAAGTTAATAGCTTTTAAATCATCGTTAACAAGATTCATAATTTTAATCACATCTCCATATTATTTTTTTGGGTGAATTTTGGCTGAGGCATTAAAAATGCCATAGCGCGAAAAATCACCCAAAAGGGCAATAACCCGCGCAAGCCATGATGCGCAAGGTATGTAGGGTCACACATCCCAAATGCTAGTCACTCCAAAAATTATGTAATCAAAAAACCTTGTTGACGAAATATGTAAATATTGATCTACACAGGCGCCGCTCCAATTCAAGAACCGATTGTGGTCAATTCGTCCTCTCTACACCCTCCAGAGATATCACGCATTTAGGGTCAACGAACGCTCAAAAATCGAAAGAGGCCGAAAAACAGCGTCTTTTGTGCCGATGGAAAAAAGCTGTTTCTCGTAAGATTTTTTCAACGTTAACCGGAAGAAAAATTGATGAGAAAACAATTAATAACCTGTGCTCTTGCTCTTTGTATGGCTTTGGCCAACCCGTCCCAGGCCGGAGAAATAAATGCAAAGTCTGATAACGATCAAGCACTAAAAGCGTTCAAAACCTACACTTCAAGGTCTTTTCCACCAGAACTGTTGAGCGTCAAATTGGTTCACAAGGGAGACAAACGTGCGTAGTTTTTATGGTTCGCACGCTATCTTGACGCTGGTCTTGATCGCGGTTTTTGTAACAGATGGGATAAAAGATGCTTTTCTAGTCTTAGTGCTGGCGATACTGGAAATAAGCCTCTCGGTTGATAACGCCGTCGTGAATGCCGGTGTGCTAAAAAACATGGAACCGATATGGCAGAAGCGTTTCCTTACATGGGGCATGTTGATTGCCGTATTTGGCATGCGCCTGGTTTTTCCAGTCATGGTGGTGTCATTTGCAACAGGATTAAGTTCTCATGATGTGATTTTGCTGGTGATAAATTCACCCGAGCAGTACACGCACCACTTACATCAGGCTCATCCGATGATCGCGTCGCTCGGCGGTATGTTTCTGTTGATGGTCGGATTGTCCTTCATGTTTGACGAGACGCGTGATGTCTTATGGATCGGGGCCATCGAAAAACGTCTTCAATCGCTGGGCAAAATCGATGCAGTAAACACGACAATCTCGCTCGCTTGCCTATTGATCATTAGCGCCACAGTACCTTCTGAAATCAAGGCATCGGTTTTGATCGGTGGTATTTGGGGTATATTTCTTTACGGATTCGTGAGCAGTTTGGACAGTCTGTTTGCGGTTTCCGAAGATCAAATGTCAATCACGCAAACCGCCAAACGAGGTGGACTCATTGCGTTTTTGTATCTTGAATTGCTCGACGCCTCATTTTCCTTCGATGGTGTCATTGGGGCTTTCGCAATATCTCAAGAAATCCAAATCATCACGCTTGGCTTGGGGATTGGAGCTCTATACGTTAGATCACTGACCATTTACCTGGTCAAAAAAGGCGTACTCGATCAATACATCTACCTCGAACACGGCGCCCATTACGCCATTCTCGCATTGGCAATGCTCATGCTGGCCAGCATCGTTCATGAGATACCAGAAGTGATAACAGGAGTTACCGGCGCCGTCTTGATTGGCCTATCTCTCTGGTCCTCAAATTCATACAACAAACAACAGGCATTGCTTGTTGCTCCGGAATCGCTCAAGCAGCGTTATCCCAACCTTCACAACATTTCTTAACCAACTCATAGGGGTAAAAAATGGCTTTAAGTTTGACCAAAGGCGGTAATATCAATCTGTCAAAAACGGACTCTTCATTAAAAAACATCATCGTCGGCCTTGGCTGGGATGTTAGAGAGAGTGACCAGGAAACCTTTGATTTAGATGCCTCCATTCTAATGGTGGGATCCAGCGAGAAGGCTAAAAATGAGAAAGATCTCATTTTTTATAACAACAAGAAGTCACTTTGCGGTTCGGTGAATCATGCGGGTGATAACAGAACAGGTTCTGGGGATGGCGACGATGAGTCCATTCATGTCTTCCTGGATAAAGTGCCAGCTGAAATTCAAAAACTGATTATCTTCGTATCCATTCACGATGCCGACAAACTCAAACAAAACTTTGGCCAAGTCCTCAATGCATTTGTTCGACTGGTCAATAAAGATACCCATGAAGAAGTTACACGTTACGACCTTAGTGAAGAGGGAGATACGGCAACTTACACATCAATGATTTTTGGGGAAATCTACCGCTATCAGGGTGACTGGAAATTTAAAGCGGTTGGTCGCGGGGTTGAAGGCGGCCTTTCTGAATTCGCACGCATACATGGGTTGGACGCATGATTTCTTTAACCCCACTGAAAATGTTGGTTTTATTGTTTTCTTGTGTCCTCTCTGGTGCTTTGGGCGGCTACTACGCCGCCTCTTTTTCACCAGTGCCGGCGCAAATCGCAATAGTCGACGTGCAAGCCTTAGTCAAGAAAGCCGTAGAGAAAAACCAGGCCCAAACCGAAGACGATGCCAAAGCTCTTATGACGAAAGTTAAATCATCGACTGAAGAGTTAATCCAACGCGGCGTGGTCATTCTCGACGCACAGTCAGTGCTGACTGCTCCAGAGGAAGCTTATGTCAACATTGAATAGTGACGAACCGTTAACGCTGAATGTCTTTATCGAACGAACAAAGACATTCGGTCATATTTTAGTCAACCACCTTAAGTCGCATTTGATTACTTGGTTATTGTTGATTTCATTGTATGCAGTAATACACGCCAACTACCGTTTGGCTATCAATCAAACGCCTAGCCTGCCTTACACGCTATTCCTGATTTGTCTTGATAAAAATGTCGAAACCGGGGGCTTTATAGCATTCAAATGGCACAACGGCGATCCCTATCCAGATGGATATATCTTCACTAAACGCCTGCTCGCTGGTCCAGGCAACATTGTTACTAAGAAAGGCCGGGATTTCACCGTGGGCGACCGGACGCTTGTCGGTAAAGAAGTAGGTCTTAGCCTCAAGAAATTATTTCCAAATGATGAGTTGCATGATGGGAAAAATACGATCCAATTGGGTAAATACTTCGTGGCCGGTGATCATGAATACAGCCTCGATTCTCGTTATAACCTTCTTGGACTGGTAGATGAAAAAGATGTCATTGGTCGCGCGTACCCAATTTTCTAGTTGCTTCCTGGCAGCATTGGTGCTGCACCTGTCGTCTTCTTCCGTTATGGCGGGAGAAGACGATTTTTTTCTAAAGGAAATCCTTAAACAACAGCAGCCCAATATGAATCGACAATTGCCCGATTGGTTGAAAACCAAACCCATGCATTTAAGTCCGCCTTTAGAAAAGCTTTTTAATGAAGGCAATCGGATCGCAAATCCAGGTTCTGATAACGATATTGACATGGGTAAGCGGTCATTTGCTCAGGCTGTGCAAGGACGCTGGATTTTCGTTTCGTTCGGCATGCCGATGCATGAAATGAAAGCCGCGGCTGAAGAAGCAGCGTCCACCAAGTCGATACTGGTTTTTCGAGGAGTTGAGAAAGACCAAAACACGGGGTCAGTCACCAAAAAGCTTTTGCCGATTGTGCAGAAATTAAAGCCAGTCCCAGGTGCTGTCATCGATCCAACATTGTTTACGAGATTCAATGTTACAGCAGTACCAACAATAGTCGAGACCGATGCAGAAGGAAAAACACGTAGTGCTCGTGGCTTACCGGGATTCGATTGGTTAAGCAAGCAAGAACCTGGAGATCATGGCCAAAAGGGACCAATTTACGGCATTTTAGAGCCTGACATGATTGAAGAAATACAGCGCAGGGCGGCAAATGTCGATTGGGAAAAACAAAAAACCGAAGCCATCGCCAATTTCTGGAAGAAACAAGACGAATTTAATTTACGACCGGCCGAAAAGACCAGGGAAAGGACTATCGACATGACAATCGTTTCGACGCAGGATATTTTCCATCCTGACGGACGATTAATTATCAAAAAAGGCGACAGGATCAATCCGCAAGCAATGATGCCAATGCGGCACGCCTACATCATATTTGATGCCACCAGTAAAAAACAGGTTGCAATCGCCAAAAAAGCCGGCGACGAAATTCTCAAAAAGGGTAAGCCAGTCATTTACCTGTTTTCCAAAATCGACAAGGAGCGTGGCTGGAGCCATTACAACGAGACCGGCAATTTCGTGAACGGTCCTTTGTACAAGCTCAATAAAAGCATCGTCGACCGGTTCAAGTTAGAGGTATTGCCAACTGTAATTGAAGGTCAAGGCGATCACGTTGTTGCCAAGGAACTTGCAAGCGGTGAGGTTCATTAATGCGTCAGAAAATATTATTGACTCTATTTGGCTTGGTGCTCTCAGGCCATCTCCTGGCGCAAGAAACCATCAATACTTCCGATAGCAATACGATTTCAGCAGAGAAATTGTTATGCCCTGATGCCGATATTTGGGGAAAGAAAATGATGACCGGCATTTGTTGGAGTTGTTTGTTTCCCGTCAGGCTTTTGGGCATGACACTTTTCGACATGGATAACGATATACCGGATGGAGCGACGGATGAAAGCTTTTGCTTCTGTAGCGACGACAACGGTATTCCAAATATTGGCATGACGGCTAGCGCATGGCTGCCAGCAAGACTCATTGAAATCGTTAGAAAGCCTTACTGTTCTCCAGCCCTTGGCGGTATATCGTTCAACAACGGCGTAAGACTTTGGGGTGGGCATAAAGAGGTGGAAGGCGACGGAACAGATAAGACCTTTTACAACTATCACTATTGGGCTTATCCCTTGTACATGATCCTGGATCTGTTTGTTCAAAATAGCTGCAATGCGGGCGGTTTTAGAAGTATGGACATGATGTACATGTCTGAATTGGACCCGACATGGAATATTGATGAATTGGCTTTTTTCCTCAATCCCGAAGCAGTGGTGTTTGCTAATCCTCTGGCTGTAGCGGCCTGCACGGTCGACTGCACCGTAACGACTGCATCGCAGCCCATGACTTCTTTATGGTGGTGTGCTGGATGCTGGGGCAACTTATATCCGTTCGTAGGAAACATTGCATCCGATGCTTCGCCTCCTAGAGACACCAGTTTATTGTCGGCAAGGGTATTGGCCGCACTTCACAGGCGAGGATTAGCCCATAAAACTTATGGCAATGACGCTTTATGTAGCGGAACGATCTACCCCATGGTCCCAAAGCAACAATACAAGATGAGCATGTTGTTTCCGGTCACTGAAGCGGAAGCCGAAAAAATGCTGACTGAGAAGAAAGATGCAAATGGCAATACAGTTATTGGAGCAAACGGACAACCAGAAATGGTTGAAAAGGTCGTGCCCGGTGAAAACTGTTGCCACTACATTGGGGAATCCCCATTCAAATGGGGTGAGTGGCGAAACATACCGGGCACAGGTGAAGATTTTGTTTACCTGATTTGGCGCTATACCGATTGCTGCCTGAGTTACATTGAAAAATAGAAGCCATGGATAAAATCCAAAAACCGATGGCACACATACTGATTGTGTGCATATTTCATAATTCTATTGCAGCGTTTTATTTATTGACGCTAGCGACATTCTTTGTGCCATTTCCCGTGTTCGCAGATGCTTTTCTCGATCAGGCGGCTGAAGGCCAGGCATTGGGGGGCTCCCTCCTGTCAGGCTTTACTGTTCCAAATGTTAATGGCTCGACCGGTCAGATTACCCTGACAAATGGATTGGTTTCAGGCCAAACCATAGAACAAAACGAAATGTTCCAAGAGATCCAGCCGGGATCAATGGATACCGCAGCCGCAGCTTATGGAAATGCCGGCGCTCAAGGAAGCTATGTTAATAGCAGCATCGAAAGTTTAAGTACAGGCTCAACACAACATGCCGCTGCGTATCAAACGCTCATGGGCGCCAATACAGCAATGCCGAACATGCTGAACGATCCGATTTGGAAGCAATCGGATGACGTTTTGTCTCGAACCTCGCCCTTGATCGACGATATGTTCAGCGGCTGTGAAAAAACAACAAATTGGGGTGAAAAATCATGTTCGATTCACGTCGAGGACTTGAAACAATGTAAAAAATCTCTCAAGACAGAAAAGTGTTCTGTAACCCGATCCCTTGCTTATAGTCCTGTAATGGGATTCGGTTCAGGAGATGGAAACATAGAGAGCTGTGGTATAGGTTGTACCTTTCTCAATCTTGGGATAGTCGGCGATAACTATTGGCCAGGTAATTGCGACACATACACGCAATCCGTCTCGTTTAGAGTGTTAAGACCCGACAAAATCAAGCGAGTGACAATTTATCGCGTCAAATATGACGACGAGACCCGAATATGGATGAATGGTGCATTGATTTTTACCGGGCAATCGGGTTGGGGAGGCTGCGAACACGGGACCAGTTGGGATGAATATCCGGACTTGGATATAACATCAACATTCAAGCAAGCTGCGGCTGATACGTTAATTAGCTTCGTGCAACAAACCAGGGTCGATGGAAATGGAGAGGGTTACGCGAGAATAAAAGTAGAAGCGGAACCCGATATCGAAGAACAATTTATTGATAGTCCTGCTGGATGCCGCGAGAGATTGTTTAACGCATGGCCACTAGGTGGAACAGCACCTACCTTTGTATCATCCGGTTCGTTGAATGACCAGGCATCGACGGATTGGTGGCAGTGTTCCGATGCGACAAATGCAATGGTGGTTGGCCCCGTAACCATCACTCCGAACAATTACACGACATACGTTTCAAATAATACGGACATCTTGCCGGATGCTCCTGTCATGCCTCCCAACCCAATTTGTAATAGAGCGGAGACAAGAACGCCGGGAACGATATCTCTGGACTGTTACACAGACTACCAAGGTTACCAAGTTTGTCCGCAATACAATTACGACACTAACGAACATAACACCTGCGAATCTTTATCTTCCTGTGCTTACATCAAAGAAGAATGCGAGAAGGACGCAAACGGTAACGAGCTAATAGATCCAGTTACCGGGGCATGCAAAGACTTTATTGTCACTTATGACTGCGGAACTGACAGTGCCTCGACATGCGACACAACAAACAACGGTGAAAATACCATTTGTGACGCGCAAATCCGGTGCATGGGTGGGGAGTGCGTTGATCCCAAGCAAGAATCAAATGAGGATTTCATCAAAGCAGCAACCGCGCTGCAAACTCTGAATGAGTCTCAAAAACAACTGTCTTGCGATCCGCTTGCAGGAGCATGCAAACTATTTGCAGGAGAGGCTTACACATGCCAAATGGCGGATTTATCAATCCTTGGATCGGTTGATTGCTGCAATATGCCAATAGGAGGCAGTTGGATTGATTACATCTGGTTGGCAAAGAACACTTGGAGCTTAGCTGACACCTCTGTAGAGATATATACGTATGGACTGGAAGGCATTGGTCAGAGCGGTGCCTGGCAGGTACTAACTAGCGGGACAGTCCTTGAAACGCCCGTCAGTTTAATATCAGAAGCCTATACGGCGATTACCGATACGTTTACATCGATGTCCGATTCTGTTGTTTCGATGTTAGGCGAGGAGATAGGCGTTGATTTAGGGATTGAGGCGATAAAACAACAAGTCGTGCAATGGCTGGGTGAATGGATTGCGTCGACATTCGGGGAAACCGCTGCATCAACATTGCTATCAGCAACGGTAAGCGGTACTGGTGCGGCTGCAACGACAACCTATTCAATGGCCGGATCATTACTGTCCTCAATCGTAACCGTTGTCGGAATCATTTATGCGATTTATCAAATAGCAAAACTTGTTGTCCAGTTGGTTTTTGCTTGTACGGAAGAAGAAATAAAGCTTCAAATGTATAAAAATCAAAAAATGTGTACCAAACCCGATGAGATCGGGACCTATTGTTCGTCTAAATTCTTAGGCAGCTGTGTCGCCGAGAAGCAAGTTTACTGCTGTTTTTCAAGCCCTTTTGCTAGGGTGTTTCAGGAGCAGGCCAGGAAACAAATGGGCAATGATTTTGGTGAGCCATTGGCGCCAATTTGCGAAGGATTAACGATAGAGGAAATCAGTCAACTTGATTTTGACAAAATGGATTTTGGTGAATGGATCAATATGTTGAAAGTGGCAAACGTCATGCCACTGGACGGGGCTAAAGCAGACGAAATGTACAGCACCCAGTTTTCAACCGTTGGTGACCTACCTAACACTCAGACGAATAGTGTTATTGATAGGATCAATTTGCAAACCCAAGGAACCGATATCGATGCTCAAAGACAATATTTAATTGACAACATGTAGCTGTCTATTTATTGGCCAATTTGAGTGATAACCAGATAGCACGTAGCCAGGAGATTAATGATGAACAGGGTTATCCACAGATTCTGTGGATAACTGACACCTCATCCGAAAGGATGGATTGGCTCCGCCCGGCTGGACGGCTATGCCCAGCCGCAAGAATATTCCTGGCTGCATTGATATCGCGGTCATGCAGCGTGCCACACTGGTCACGGGATTAGCAAACCTGTTTTACCTTTACAGCTCTGCTGTCGCAGCATCTCCACCATTTTTCACAGGCGCAGTATCGCTGCGCCCCAGCTAAAAATCAAAAGAGGCCGAAATACAGCGCCTTTCACCATGATGCATTTTCTCGTGACCATTTACGATGACGGCATGAAAAAACATCTTATTCTCGCGTTCTCATTGTTGGTTTCTCAAAGAGCTTTCCCTGATACCGCGTTGGCAAACAGCTTTTGGGGTGAGGCAGCAAAGTATGCAGGCATAAATGTCGCGACTCTGTATGGAATAGCAGTACACGAAAGCGGCATGCACTGGTCAGATGGCAGTTTCAGACCTTGGCCGTGGACTCTCAATGTTAATAAAGGCAATGAAGGTGTTCAAGCCGGACCGCGGCGGTACGCTTCCAGGCAGGCTGCCGAAGCGGCTTTGGTCGATTTGATTAAAAAAGGAATTAGGAATGTTGATGTGGGAATCATGCAGGTAAATCTCTATTGGCATGCTGACAAAGTTGAGAACGAAACTGACCTGCTAGACCCAAGAACGAATATCAGGGTAGCTGCGGATTATTTGAAAGATTTAAAAACTAACAGAAATATTACTAGAACGGTATCCGACTACCACTCTCCGTCCAACCATGCCAGAGGAATCGATTACGTGGGAAAAATAAAACGTTACGAGAAAATAATTAATGAAAAAATCAAATAAATTACCGCATTTAATGGCTATTGCCTTAATTTTATCGGGTTGTGCTACAACGGATACATGTCCATTTGAGTCTTTGTTTGGCGATGATAATTGCGAAAAAATTACCATAAAAGCTTACCTGCCTCCGATCGTTTCAGATTTGGATTACAGGAGTATTCAAGGCGATAAAGACCAGGTGATTGTCCCAAGTGAATTTCAGCATGCGCTAACTGTTTCAGGTCATAAAGAAACGATTTCAGCGCCTGTAACGCCGACATTTGAATCATATCCATTTAATGCGCTTTCGGAAAACTATATTCCGAAAAAAGAAACCGTTTTATTTGAGCTTGATCAATCATCAATATCAGATGGAGAATCAAAAAAACTTGATGATCTTATTCATAAGATCGAGTCATCGAACTTAATGCATCTCAGCATTGAAGGACACACTGACTCGAAAGGTTCCGCAAAATACAACAAAATACTTTCTGTTAAAAGAGCCATAGCTGTAAAGGGCTATCTAGTTCAGCATGGAATAAGTGAGTCGAAAATATCTACGAAAGGATTTGGCGAAACTTCGCCTGAATTTCCGAACGATACAGAAATTCATCGAGCTCAAAACCGCAGAGCAAACCTAATACCCATGACAGGTAATTGATATGCGAGATATACCAAATTATTTAGATGACCCACAGCAAATATTATTTTGGGAGTTCGATGAATTCATTCTTCTGGCAATAGCATTTGGGGCTGGGATTATGGTGGGTTATCTCGGTGTATTGCTGGTGATGGGGCTTGTTGGGATCAAGTTTTATCGCAAAATCAAAGACAGGCAAGCATCTGGTTTCCTTCTTCATGCAATGTATTGGTATGGCGGCATGGGTTCAAAAGAATCATTTCCAACGTCATTACCGCTTTCATTTATTCGTCGTTTTTTTTGAGGACGATATGAACTATAAAAATTTTGCTTCAACGTGGTTAAGCCTGCAGGCATCAAATCGATTTTTAAAATTAGTTATTATCAGTCTGGTAGGTTTGAATCTGCTGACTATTATCGGATGGCTTAAAAAGGACTCATCCGTAATATTGATTCCGCCTGAATTGTCGGAAAAGGCGGAGATAGCAAAGAATAAAGCGTCGGAAGGCTATAAAAAAGCTTGGGCAATGTATACCGCAACACTCATTGGAAATGTCACGCCAGAGAATGCGGATTTCGTCTTAGATTCTTTTGCCGGAATGGTAACAGGGGAAATTCGAGCTCTCGTTACTGAGCAGATTGCCCAGGAACTGGATACCTTAAAACAAGAAAAGGTTACATCTAGTTTTGATATTGTCAGGGTTACTTATGAGCCTGAAACAGATAAGGTATTTGTGACCGGAAAAAATAGAATGACGGGTGCCGGAGGAAAATCTGACGCAACCGAACAAACCTTTGAATTCAAAATTGATGTAAAACAGTATTCACCGATTATTACTCAAATGGCTTCATATGAAGGCATGCCGAAATTAATAAGCGTTATTCAAAAAGAAGAGGCCAAGCAAAAAGCTGAAGAAGAACGCCAAAAAGCATTACAAAAAAATAGGAGCCAACCATGATGAAATTGAAGTTAATGATTAACTCTATGATGTTAATTGCATTCACTAGTGCTTATGCCAATAACGATACGCCACCACCTCCAGAATTGCCTTTCGAGGCTGCAGATGGATCGTCCTTAACTTCTTATCAAAATGGCGAAGCCGGTGATTTGGGAGCGTATGACAATGACAAGACACAGGTGATAGTCGATCCCGTTGCCCAGCAGGCAACCGGTCAAATATCGCCCACTATGCACTTTCAACCGCGACAAGGGGCGATGGATCAGCCATTATTACAGGATCAACAGACACCAGTTCCGCAGGAAGAGCCAAAACCCTCGCCGAAACCCAAAAAAAGACCAAAGGTTTTGGATAAAACCCCTGAAAAAACCCAGGAAAATACAGTGGAAGAATCGAGAAACTCCAAAGGGCTCGATCTTGGCTTGCAATCAGGAATTTCGATCCAGCCAAAACCGGGGCGAACAGAAAACGTGATCATCGCTAAAGGTAAGCTGAATAGAATCGTTACGCCTTATGCGGAACCGAAAGTATTAACAGTAGACAATGTTGAAACAAAGGTCGACGGCTCAGCAATTTATATCGCTAGCGACTCAGATTCTCCTGTGAGCATGTTTATTTCAGACTCCGAGTCTGGCAATGCGGCGTCACTACAACTATCACCGCAAGAATTAGTTATGCCGGTAGAAATTCGAATCGAGGCCGATCCAAAAGCCAATGCAAATGAAGCAGGGGCGTCCAGAAATGACAGGTTATTCAGACAGGATTCGCCCTATATCACAGAGGTTAAAGCAATTATGCAAAATCTCGGCAAGCAACAAATCCCTCAAGGATTCACGCTAGAGGATTTGACGGATGAATTGCGCGCGATGACCTTTTGCCATGACCCTGGTTTGACCTATTGGCCAGGTCAATTACTGTCAGGCCACGACTCAAGAATCGTTGTGCTTATCGCGCAAAACAATGGACTTTTGGCAACAACGTTTGAAGAGTCATTCTGTGCCAGCGAAAACACCATGGCGGTTGCAGCATGGCCGAAGGTTAGGTTGGAGCCTGGAGAAAAAACCGAGATTTATCTTCTATTACGATTGCCAGAAGGTAAAAGTGGCGAAGAAATCAGACCGGCCCTGCTCTAATAATTCTGGAGAATCATTATGATCGATCTTGAAAAGAAGACCGCCAAGGAAAAAATCATCGAATGGTATGAAAAGCTCGATCCTACCAAGCGAAAGCAATTAACGTTATTCGGCGGGAGCGGTGCATTGTTCATTGTGGCAGCAATTCTCATCTCGGCCACATCGGATAACACTTCTAATAACTTTCTTCAAAAACCCAGGAAAGTCGAATACACGTTGTTCAACGGCAAAAGCCCGCGTGACGTGTCCATTGATGCCATGGCAGGAAGAATAAAAAAACTGACTGAGGATTTTTCTGAGATTCGAGCCCTGTTTCAACGCCAGGATCAAAAAATTCAAGAAGCGTCAAAATCACTAAAAATGCAAACTGACGAGCTGAATCGCAAAACAGAGCGATTAGCGCAACAGACAGGAGATCTTATGCAGCAAATGAGCGCGGCACAAGAAAGCCTGAAAAACCAGATCCCGCTGCCCGGTGTGCCGCTGGATGACCAGGGCAATGAAAATGGAAAGGGCCGCGGGAAAAAAGGAGGCAAAGAGCTTCCTCAGCCAGATTTGTTAGGCCAACAAGGTCCTCCAGCCTCAAATGGCGATGTTTCGCCGACAGAAACTGGCCCGAAAATTCGCGTGGTAACTGGTACCGGTGAAGAAGCACAAAAAAATGCCAAAAGCGGCCCGAGCACTGATGCCGGTGCTGCCAAAAAACAGGGGGAAAAAAGAATCACTGAATATGTGAACATCAAAAAACCGTCAGGCAAAAACGGTGTTCCGGATATGTTCTTACCGGCTGGCAGTATTTTAAGCGGCACCCTGGTAACGGGGCTTGATGCGCCTACATCTAACCAATCTCGCAATGATCCGTTTCCAGCTCTATTGCGGGTCAAGCATGAGGCAATTTTACCAAACCGATATAGGATGGATATTCGGGAGTGTTTCCTGATTGCCAGTGGCTACGGTGACCTGAGTGCTGAACGTGCATATATGCGTGCAGAGCGTATTTCATGTGTGAAGAAAGATGGCGCAATCATTGAAACAGCTATCGATGCATACTCTGTTGGCGAAGACGGGAAAGCGGGTGTAAGAGGTCGATTGGTCAGCAAAAACGGACAAATCATTGCAAATTCACTGTTGTCTGGTTTTGTATCCGGTATTACCAATGCGTTTGCGCCGCAAAAAGTTAAGGCCTATACGAATGTATCGCCTGGGCAGGAACAGGTATTTCAATACCCTTCTCCAGAGATGATTGGTGGTCAAGCGCTAATGGGTGGCGTCAAAGGCGCTGCGGAGCAGATTGCGGATTATTATCTGGAAATGGCTAAAAACATTTTCCCAATTATTGAAGTTGATGCCGGTAGAAAAATCGACTTCATCATGATCCGCGGTATGTCGTTGTCACCGAGATCAAAATCCAACCAACAGGGATCGGGCATGGCAGGAAATACACGTAATGCGAGCTCAAGTTACGGGGGCGGAAATAATGAGATGTATGGAAACGAAATGATGGGAAACATGATGAGCGGAATGCTCAGTAGTGGCGGACAGGGTGTTGGCGGTTATTTAGGTTCTCGTATGGGCGGCAACATGGGAGGCAGTTATGGCGGCTATCGACGCTAAATTAAATATTTTGGAGAAAATAATGTTGAAAAAGACATCGGTTTTGTTTGCCCTGGTTATGTTTTGGGGAGAAGCACATGCAGTAGGGATAGATGCGGCTCAGCCTAACAAACCAAAAGCAGACACTGAAATGACGGCAGAAGTCAAAGACATCATGCGTAGCGTCGACGAAGTGAAGCGATTACCGGTGACGGGATTATCGATGGTTAAGGCGGGTGAAAGAACGTTCTTGATCACGGATAACGGTCATTTTGTCGTTGCGGGTAATTTCAAGCTAGTTGATATGTGGCAAGGAAAGGTTATTGGATCAGTATCAGATACCAAAGGCATTGACAAAGTAGACTTGAGGAAAATTGGCCTAAATCCAGATGAACTATCTACGTTCGCCATAGGCAAAGGCAAGAAAGAGGTGACTATATTTGTAGACCCTCAATGCAACTATTGTCACGACCTTATTGTTCAGCTTGAACCGTTGGGTAAAGAGTATTCATTCAAGTTGGTCTTGATCCCTGTTCTCGGAAAGGAATCAGCTGAGATCAGCAAAAAGCTGATATGCAATCAAGATAAAGAGCAATCTTTGAAGGCGTTGATTGCGAAGGATTATGCCAAACTACCAGCACTGGTTCGTAAAGAAGGGTCATGTGATCTAAAACCGCTGCAAAAAGCAGTTGTAGCCACTAAATTGCTGGATATTCAGGGAGTACCTTTCATCTTTTTACCATCAAAGAACACATTCAAAGGTGGCGTGCCATCATTCAAAACATTATTGGAAAAAGACCTTGAGGATGAAATCAATGGTAGATAATCGACACTTCAAGTCTATATTTTTGGCTTTGTTTGCGGCGCTTTTAAATGGGTGTTCGTTCTTAGGAATTGGACAAGGAGACTTTTCCTGTCCAGGTGGTGTTGATGGGGTGCGCTGTATGTCAGCACGTCAGGTTTATCAAGCCACCGAGTCTTCGGATTACGTAAAAACGATAGCGGAATCCGATAAGTCTGAGACGGGAAAAGCAATCGTCACCGGTCATATTCAGAACGGAACCAGTCAGGTGGCAGTGCCAAGTATCGAGCAACCGATTCCAATAAGAACGCAGGCCAAGGTGATGCGTATTTGGATGGCGCCTTGGGAAGATGATGATGGCGATCTCCACGCTGACGGATATATGTACACAGAAATTGAGAGCAGGCGATGGAATCTTGGGGATCGTTTTCGATCGCCTGGAACGGCGATATCTCCTTTATCGGTTCAAACACCCACATCAGGAAAATAACGAAACACTTCAACAAAAAAACCGAACCTCGTGTTCGGTTTTTTTATGCTCGGTCGAAAGGCGGGTAAAACAGATAGCCTTTAGATTCTCCACCGAAAGAGCATCTATTTTTGACATCTTTCGAGCTTAAACAAAGTTGATTTTTTCTAGAAAATGAACTTGTTCCGGAACAGAACCCCAGTCGGCGAATTGCAAATAGCTGGCCACCTTAATCAAGCATATTTTTGGAGTTGTAAATCATGAAACAATTGAAAGCCCTTTTTGCTAACAAAGCTGTTGTTGCTTCTGCCGTGGCTGCTGCCGCCCTTTTGTCTACCGACGCGATGGCTGGTACTGGCGGTACCGAATTCGACGACATCTACACTCTGTTGGTAGGCTGGACTCAAGGTACCTTGGGCAAAATCATTGCTCTGGGTATGTTCATGGTGGGTTTGTCTGCCGGCATCATCAACCAATCTATCGTTGCTGTTGTTGTTGGCATCGGTGGAGCGCTGGCTCTGTACTACGGCCCAACCGTCATCAGCGGTGTTGTTTCCGCTTTGGTGTAACTCCAACGGAAGCACCCGTTCTAACCGGCGGGCGCAGAGCAGTAAATTGTTGTTAGTTGTACCCCCAGAAAGGTCGCTCATTGTCATTGGTGAGCGGCCTTTTTTTCAAAAGCTCAACAAGAAACAAAAGAGGCCGAAAAACAGCGCCTTTCACCGAGATGCAAATAAATACATCCCTCTAGAATGGATTCAGTAGCCAAAAATAAGGGGAGTAATTTGTGGGTGCATTTGTATATGAAAAGCAACTCAAGCGTCATACGCTGAGCGAGCTTGTACCAGTCGAGTCATTTGATGAAGAAACGTCTTTATTCACAATGGCTGATGGATATATTGGATTTGGTTTTATCTGTAAGCCATTGCCTGGTGGCGATGACTCAATAACTCAACGTCTAAACGTTCTGTTTTCGTTTGACTATCCCAAAGAAAGCTTCATTCAAGTAATGTTGATGGGGTCTCAAGACATTCGGCCAACCCTGGACAAAATCAAGCACATTCGAGACACCAAGGATGAAGCATTGAAACAATCGATGAATAATCGATTGAAGATGTTAACCGATGGTTCTAGCCAGGCGATTAGTCTTCATGCTCAATCATTCATTCGAGAATACAAGACGATATTCACCATCAAAGTACCTCTCGAAAAGAAGAACCAGCTTCCAACTCAGCATGAAATCTCTGCGGCAAAAGATCTCCGGTTATCGTTCGAACAAACCTTGAAATCGGCTGGGTTTCTTCCGCAAACCATCGATGCCGAAATGTACTTGCGCGTGGTTGGGCAAATTCTGCATTGGGGGCCGTCCGCAAACTGGCGTTCGCCGGCGCCTTATTACGATGACATATCTCCAATCAACGAGCAGTTGAGCGAATATGACGACATGTTGCAAACAAATGCCAACGGCGTCTGGTTAGGAGATAAGCGGCTTAGGATATTGTCCCCTGGACGCTTGCCGGCACAGATGAGCCTGCAAAATATCCGAAGAATGATTGGCGATCCATTGACTGGCAATCGAGGAATTCACGGAAATTTTTTTATCAACTTGAATATCTTCATTCCCGACAATGCTGTCGAGAAACAAAAAGCGGATAAAGAGCGGAACGTAATCAACTACCAGGCATTCGGTCCTATGCTGAAGTTCAACCCCAAATTGATCTTCAAAAAAGAGAGCTCAGATCTTTTGTTTAAGTCCATTAATGACGGCGACAGGATTCTCAAGATCAAATTATGCGTTGGCTTATTCACTGATTCACTCGGGCAAAGCGAAACACGGCTAACAGAGGCCCAAACCTATTTCAGTGAAATCGGCTGGGCCATGAAGGAAGACAAGTTTATTACGCTTCCAATGCTGGTCAACTCGATACCCTTTTGCGCCGATCTCCAAGCCGTAAAATTTTTGCAAAGATATAAACGTTGCGGCTCAAAGCATGCAGTTGAATTTTTGCCAATCGTTGCCGACTGGAGTGGGACTGGGACGCCACAATTGACGTTTATATCGCGTGGCGGACAGATCATGAATATGGATATATTCGATTCGAATACGAACTACAACACCTGTGTTGTTGCCGCGTCAGGTTCAGGTAAATCGTTCCTGACGAACGATATCATCACGTCGTATATCAGCTCAGGCGCCAAGTGCTGGGTAATCGACATCGGGCGGTCATACGAAAAACTGACAAAGATGATCGGAGGCGACTTCGTTGAGTTTGGCGAGGATAGTGAAATTTGTCTGAACCCATTCCAAATCATCAAAAACTACAACGAAGAAGCCGACATGCTGGTTGGCATCATTGTATCGATGGCGGCCATGGAAGACAAGTTGTCGGATTTACAGATTGCGCGACTCAGAACCATTCTCAAAGAACTGTGGGATGAACATGAAAGCTCGATGACCGTTGATTTGGTAGCGAACAAATTGCTCGAAGATGAAGATCGGCGGGTTGTAGATATGGGGCATCAGCTATTTGCCTTTACAACTCAGGGTGAATACGGTCGATTCTTTAACGGCATGAACAACGTGAACTTTAATAAATCACTGACATGTCTTGAGCTTGAAGAACTGAAAGGTAGGAGTCACCTGCAACAGGTCGTACTGTTGATCTTGATTTACCAAATTCAACAGGCGATGTACCTCGGTAATCGTGATCAAAGAAAAATCCTGATCATTGACGAAGCCTGGGATTTATTGGCGAAGGGCAATATCGCGCGGTTCATTGAGACGGGCTACCGTCGGTTCCGGAAGTACAACGGAGCGGCCATAACGATCACTCAATCGCTTAATGACCTTTACAGCTCGCCATCAGGCATCGCAATCGCAGAAAACTCGGCAAACCTGTACTTGCTGTATCAAAAACCAGAAACGATTGAATCCATTAAACGGCAAAACCGCTTAATGATTGGAGAAGGTGGCTACACCTTTCTTAAATCGGTTCATACGGTAACAGGACAGTATTCGGAAATATTTTTCGTCACCAGTTATGGCGTTGGAATCGGTCGTCTTATGGTTGATAAGTACACAAAACTTCTCTATTCGACTCATCCGAACGATATCAAAAAGATCGCGGAAAGAACCAATCGAGGCATGACAACAGCCGAAGCGATCGAAGACATCCTATTATCAGACGAATAGCGAATAAGCATTAATTCTTAATAACTCAGCAAGAGAAATACCATGGCGGAAAATACTCAAAATCGACTCAGCAGAGAAACTGCTCTTAGAAGAAACTTCATTCAAAATTGCCGGAATAGCAGGATTCACGAAAAATCAAACTTTTCTGAAACTGTGCTAAGAATCTATCGACGTAGGTTCAGAGAAGTATCAAGGGCGGCTTATTTGACAAGGTTCTATTGTAGTAACGGCCAAGGTTTCGATGTTGAGCAACAAATTACAAAAGAAATGATCGCAATGATCAAAGATGTAAATGAAAGCATTGTGAAAAAAATCGTTGTCGCAGACCAACTCATCAAAAAGGCGAACATTAAAGTCGGCGAAGCCCAGTACGAAAGCGTCAACGTAACGATCATCGATCCGATTGCCAAGCTTTTTTTGAATACGCTTAATGCGGCACGGGATTTGGAAGAGAAACTCAGAGCATTGTGGTTGGCTTGCCAGTTGGATGACACGCAAAAGCGACAAGCTTTGGCCGAAATCGAGAAAGAATTTACTGATGTTCACCAACGCTGCAGGGCGCTGATGGAGGGCGTGAAGAATCGATTTTATGAACAAAGAAGAGCTAGGGAAATTGCAAGGGATGCTTTAAGCGGTTCAACGTCTGAAGAAATTGCTGTATCTGAAACCGAAATCATCGAGGCAATTGAAAAAGATACAGATGTTGACGAAAGCGATTCCTTGCCAGCGCCTGAAAAAAAATCCGCAAAGAAAAGCCAGTCAGGCTCAGCAGGCGTTTCTAACCTACCTGTCGATGCCTTGAGTGCTGACGAAAACTTATCAGACACAACCGCGTGATAAATCGACTCCTGCCTTATGTGGTGGCCGCCTCTCTAGTCGGCCATATTACGCATGTACATGGTAGCGAAAGTGAAGGAACTAATTTTTTCGGTGTTTCAGATGGTCGCGAACAAATCTCCGTAATACCCGACAATGCCCCCTTTTACGAAAATAAGGAAAGGGGGTGGTTCTGGTATGAAGATCCCTTGACCGAAGAAGTCAATGATGTTGAACAACCCATCCAAGAGCCTCCGCCGCTAACTAGGCCAGAGAAAAAAGAAGAACGGACGCTCGCGAAACCATTAGATCCAAAGCCCCTTTCCTCGGAATGGTTTCGGAAAAACATGGAGAAATTTAGGGATAAAGCTATTGATGATCCAACAGCTGAAAACGTATCGACGTATATGTACCTGCAGCGAGTCATGCTGGATAAGGCTGAAAAATTTGCCGATGCATCTCAGAAGCTGATGATGAGGGATGCGGTTCTTGATGAAAACGCTAGGCGGCCGATTGCAACTTTCGGGGCGTTTGCCAAAGACGATATGTCAAACCGTGGCACCCAAAAAGCAGCTAAGAAATTGGCTGAGCAAGCCGGCATTTGGTTTTTCTATTACAGCACCTGCGAGTTTTGCGTCAAAGAAGCCGGTGTTTTGAAAGGCCTTATGAATGCATTCGGATTCAAAGTTCTGCCGATCGCACTTGATGGTTTGCCTCTTCCGGGAGGAGCGTTTCCGGAGTTCATTACCGATCATGGACAGGGCAAAAAACTAGGCGTTGAGACAACTCCTGCCTTATTTCTGGTCAAGCCCGGTGAAAACGGCGGCGCTATTCAAATAGGTCAAGGACTGTTATCTGGTGACGAGATTATTCGCCGTGCCATTGCACTTTCTCATGAAAACGGTTGGCTCAATAACGATGAATACGACGAAACCTTAACCGTGACACCTATCCAGGTTGATAACGAGACGATCAAGAGTATTGATGAAGACACCATGGACAAGCCTGGTGAACTGGTAAAAATCATTCGAAATAATTTAAAGAAAAAAATGTGACCTTATGACCAACAAAGTAGTCGATCAAAACAATCAACCTCAAGAAGACATTAAATCTCTATTAGCAGATCAAGTTCTAATGGATCTGATGAACGAAAGGAAAAGTGAACGTCGGTGGAAATGGATCAAACGATTTACCTTTTCCACGATTGGCGCCTTACTATTCGCTGTCTACCTCGCGTTTTATGCGAGCAGTTTGGGCTACAGGCTAATTCCTAATGCCGAGATAGTTGGTGTTGTGAATGTATCCGGATCAATTGGGTCAGGCCAGCTGGCCTCAGCGGAAGAATTGGTACCGGTACTGGAAAAAGCCTTCAATTCGCCCAAGGTGAAGGCTATTGCTCTGAATATCGACAGCCCAGGCGGACAACCATTTGAGTCTGAACGCGTTGGCCAAACCATTGATCGACTAAAGAGTGAAACAGGGAAGCCGGTCTATGCCTTTATTGGTAACACGGGTGCGTCGGCCGCCTATCTGCTTGCTTTACACGCCGACAAGATTGTTGCAGGCAGGTACAGCCTGGTTGGGTCAATTGGAGCGGTCATTACAGGTTGGGATCTTCATAAGTTGGCCGAAAAATTTGACGTAACCCAACGATTCTATGCATCAGGAGTACACAAAAATATGCTTAACCCCTTTGTGGTTATGTCAAAAGAGTCCGAAGCCAAAGCCCAGGAAATGGTCAACCAGATGGCCGTAGTCTTTGCTGACGAATTTAAAAGCAAACGAGGCGCTAAGCTCAAGGAAGGATTCGATTATACGACCGGCGAAATATGGGGAGGCGAAGAAGCTTTAGCCATTGGCCTAATCGATGAAATCGGTACGATCGAGGGAGTGGTGAGTAATGAATGGCATGCCAAAACACACGATTTTGGACCAACTAACCAGGCCAAAGGGTTTCTTTCTCAGCTTGGAACAAAAGCAGTTGAAAAAGTCTTGGCTCTAGTCGAATAACGCCGACAACCTTGGGAATAAGGTGAGTTTTAGCAGGCAATCCCCGTGTCAAGTTATCTGTCACCAAAGCAGTAAACCGCCCTTGCTTCAGGGCGGGTACATGTCAATCCTGATGTGTCGACATGCTGGACAAGTAGACGCTGCATTTCAAAAAGGCAAGCTTCTACGAAAGAGACGCTTAAAAACAGTGTCTTTCGATAATACAGGTTGATGAAAACTTATGCATAGTAGGCTTTTAGACATCGACTTGTAATATTGTTTATGAAGGCATTGCAGAATCCACTTTATACACCTGTTTTTACCCCGGTTTTTCATCTTGTAGAGACAAATATTGTCGGGCTGGATGTACAAGTCAAGATAGGACAAAAATTTCTAAGTGACTTAGAAATTTTTAATGTTCTTGAGTCGAGTAATGAAAAAAACTTACTTCCTCAAATCAGCGAATACTTACAGCATTGGTCAGAAATGTCTGGTGAAAAGCTTTACCTCTCATGGTCTGTCAATAGCCACATGGACAAAAAGAGACTGGGGATTTTTCTTGAGAAATTAGCTCAATACGTGCCGCTTAACCTAGTTGAAATAATGTTAAACATGCATGGGATTAATGCTGAGGGAGTCATGGCCGAGCATACGGGGCTTTTAGAATGGTTTCAAAAACTTGGTATAAAAAGAGGTCTATCAAACGCTAGACCATTAGATTTTAATTTGATCGCTTTGTACGAATCCGTGGATGTTTTAAAAATAAAAAAAGGTGTTATTAGAGAAATGCAAGAAGACACCTATTCAGCATCTGTATGTCATGCGGTCATTGAAAAGATTAATTCCAAAAATATCAAAATTGTTGCGGATGATCTTTATTCGAAATCAGATGTGACCTGCGCTATTTTGATGGGGATCAAATATGGCCAAGGCTATTATTTATCTAGAAACCATCCCTTGCCTAAGCCAGTTAGAACGCTGAAAAAAAACAAAGGCAATCCTTATTACGATCGGAAAATCGATCTTTTCCCTGACTTAGCATGGGTTTGATTTATGTCAAAACTGTTACTAATCCTATTGCCGCTTTTTTGGGTCAGTCCGGCTAATGCTAACCTGGACAATGAAATTAAAGGGATGTTTACCGACATGATCAACGTCACTCCGGGCGGTTCATACGAGACACAACGGAGAGGCGTAATTACTGGTGGCGGAATCACGATGCATAATAAGGTTGTTCACCCAAACCTGATCTCATTTGTGCCACCAAGCGCAAGAGGCGGATGTAATGGTATCGATATGTTTGCAGGCTCATTCTCATTCATCAATGGAGCCCAATTCACTCAGTTGGCAAGAAGCATTGCCCAAGCAGCGATTGGATATGCATTCCAGCTTGCAATCGAGGGTATGTGTCCAACTTGCGCCCAAGTCATTTCTAAACTGCAAAGCGAAATCGCAAAAATCAACGCTTTGATGAGAAATTCCTGCGAAGCAGGTAAAGCAATCGTAAATGCTACCGGTCTTCAAAATTGGGCTCACGAACGCAGACGGGAAGCATCAACTATCAACACAGGCCTTGGATTTGTTGATGACTATTTCAATTCAGAAGAAAAAAACGCAAGTTCACCTACACAGGTGCTTATTCAAAATGGTCGTTCTGACGAAATTACCGGCAATGTGGTGTATGAGGCATTAACTGAATCGAATGCGGCGAATTGGTTTGTGAATGGTGACGATCAAATCAAAATGACTTTGATGAGTTTAACGGGGACGTTGATTATCAGTAAAAAGGATGACGGAAGCGATGTGAAATATGACTTCAGACAACCGATCGTCAAAGTCAGAGATTTGATCGAGGGCGGCTCCATTGAGATTTACAAATGCGAATCCGGAGAATGCTTGTTGCCTAGCGGAGAGAAAGAAACCATCACAATCCAAGGTATGCGTTCCCGAGCTAAAGCGATGGTATGGGGCACGGGCCTACAATCAACCGGTACAGGCGGCATTATTCGCAAAATGACTAGCCGCGACACGAATGATGCATTTACGGCTGATGAGCAGAAATTTATCGAAGCATCATCCCCTGGTGTTTATGGGTTGTTAAGAGGTGCAGCGGCTGAACCGCAGTCGGCTGGCCTAATCGCAGATCGTTTGGTGGATGTCGTGGCATCAGAATTAACAAACCGCATTGTCGAGGAAATGTATGGTGTGGTTGATAACGCTGTTAAAGGTACTGGCCGACCGCTCGATTCATCCATGCTGGCTGTTATGCGAGATGTTAGGGATCAGATCAAAGAAGAAAGACGGATCACAGGCGAAAGCATTGCCGGCATCAATTCATTAATCCAATTGCAAAAAAGTATCAAAGACAGCTTGCGCACACCAATGAACAACAGGATTCATTAAGACCATTAGCAAAAGGTATTTTTATGGCTTACGAAGTATTAAGTATTGGTGACGCAGAAATGCTTTACAACACCTTCCAAGGTGCAGCGATGATTTTCGGTAACGGAAGTTTAACCAAACTCATTCGCGCCGGTGCAACGATAGGCGTTCTTTTAGTATCCATCAATTACTTGACCAATCAGGAATTCCCGCTCCGCTATTCATTGATTGGTTTGATTGCGTATTTAGTCCTGTTCGTGCCAAAAGATACCGTTGTTATCGAGGACGTATACACCGGGCAGGTAAGAACAGTTGCCAACGTTCCCCTCGGCATTGCTGCACCGATGTCCATTATTTCGACCATGGGCGTAAAAATGACAACCATGTTTGAGACCGCATTCTCGACACCGTCAGAGGCCAGCTTATTGGAAAACGGGTATTTGAATGCACTGAAAACCCTAATGAAACTACAGAACCTTTCTCTAGGAACTGCCGGTTCAGATGGTGACCTATCAGGATCGGTTGGGGAAACGATTGACACATACATTGAAAATTGTGTGATGCTGGATTTGGATCTTAACGAAAGTGATCATGAAGTCACCAAAGAAACGCTCCTTAAATCGACCGGGTTACTCGATGCCATCAAAACATCATTCGTCAACGTCGATATCTTGGTCAAACTGCCTTCCTCTCCTCCCCAGGGAGAACAAAAATCCTGCAAGGACGCTTACGCTACATTGATTTCATATTTGAGAGGACAGGACTTCGTTGACCAAATGGATCGGTATGTTTCAGGCGTTTTAGGGATAACTGATGCATCTGTAAGAGCATCTGAAAAAATCGATCAGGCTAAAGCTGCTCTCAATATCGCTGGGCAAGATTCGCAAACTTACATGGAAAACGCCTTATTAAAATCCTATCTTGAAGATGGGCGGGCAGCTTTCATTCATCGGCCAGCCAAAGAACAATTAAAGCAACAATGGGCGGCTGAACAAACCATGTTCAACGAAATCGCCAGACCATTGATGGCATTTGTTGAAATGTTCACTGTGGCGATATCGCCGATTGTGGCCTTTCTGACCACGTTAGGGCCTATCGGGATGACCATGATGGTCAGGTATATCCAGCTCATGCTTTGGATATCGCTATGGGGTCCATTGATGGCGGTATGCAACATGTATATCACCGTTGTCACAACCAGAGCTCTTGAGGCCGTAGCGAACTATGCGGGTTCCAATGGTACAGGTCTTGATGCGATGGTCATGCATGACCAGGTATTTGAAACCATTGAAACGTGGTTATCGGCTGGCGGGATGCTGGCTTCAAGCGTCCCCGCACTTGCACTCATGATCGTTTATGGCGGATCTGTTGCAGCAACAAACTTGTCTGGAAAAATGACATCTGCCGCATCTAGCAGCGTTAAAACAGGAGCGACTGCCCCTGATCCGATCAAAATTGATTCTCCTATGACGCTGGGATCAAAATCCGAATACTCACCGAACACAGGGCCAAAGAAATCGGGGATGGCCGACACCACGTTCTCAACATCCTCGACATTCGGAAGGGCGGCGCAAAGCGCTACGGCCTCGCTACGAAGTGCAAGTTCGTCCGCAAGTCAGACGCTTAGCAGTTCCTTGCAAACCTCTCAAAAATCGGGAACCACTAGCTCTGATGCAAATTCCATCATGAGTGCTTTGAGCAATTCTACGGCTGAATCGGACCGTTGGGCTGCATCTACGGGAAGAACGATTGCCGACAAGGTAGGACGGACAGATGCGGAGAAGGAAGCGATAACCACCGGTGTAAGTTCGGCCATTTCTGCTGGTCTTAGCACGGGCATGGGTATTCAGTCTTCCTCTATCGGTGCCTCCGGTAACGCTCAACTACAGTCTCAGGTCGGAATGGATGCGGGAAAATCGAAAGAATTGTCCGACGCTATCCAAAACGTTTGGAACCGCGAATACTCAGGCAGTACTCAAGTTCAGAAAATGCAGCAAAGTGCTCAGCAACATCAAGACCAAACCTATTTCGGTTCGGAAGAGATGAAGGGACATGCAGAACAGTACCTAAGCCAATTGCAAGCCGTGAGCCAGGCCAGCGAGACATTCAGCCAAACCGCGTCTATGCAAGACTCTTCTGGAAAATCGCTATCTATGTCTTACCAAGATTTGGCGAGACGCCTTAACACTTCGGGTGCGATTGTGGACATCAATCTGGCAAATCAAGCCATTGCAGAAAGCATGGGGGGCGAGGCTTACCAAAAGCTATCTGACGATGCTCAGTATGATATCAATCGATCTAGTGCCAGCGGCATATTTGGTGATGATAGAGAGGCGTTGGCTGGCTTTTTGAAACTCAACCAAGCCGATCCGATAAAAGCGGCGGAAATTGTAAACAAAGCACTAATGCCAACATCCAGTGGATCTGGAGTCGATATTACGCCTACACAATTCCAAAACGACCAAAAAAGCATTAAGGACATCATGGGGAATCAATCCGCTGATGACATTAAATCCTTGGCTGAGGATTGGAGCGAAAGCCAAGGCAGTGATGACGAAGGCAAATCCTCTAAAGCAGGTAAAGGCACTACGATTGAAAAACCTGAGTTAGCGGGTAATCAATCAAAACGCGGAAATAATGATTCTGAATCTGAAAGCAATGGTAGCTATCATAAAACCTCAATGAAACACCAGACACCACACGCGTCAGAACACCATGCTCATGGCACAAAAACTAGCCACACCGCTGAACCGAAACAGGCGTCAATAGATCATGTCGGCGGCAATAAGCATGGTTCTGGGTACACTTCAGACCTCAAGCAAGCCGCAAAACAGATCAAACCAGTGACCCTATCGGCAGAAGATGATTCACGCAAAGCGGAGATCGATTCTGCTCTTAAAGGCGGAAACCTTGGCAAAGCAGATGATGTTCGTCAGAAAATCGAAAATGGCGGCAAAATCGATAACAGCAAGGACATGTCTGAGATGGCTGGTAGAGCTTTCCGAAACGAAGGATCGTTGCTTTATGACAGCACAGTTACCCCGGTAGCCAAAACCGCTAAATCGGCGATGACCGGTCTTCGAGAAGGTATTGAAACAGCTGAAGATTACATTAATAACGCAGTATCAGGCGCATTATCGGATTCGAGTGACAAACGGCCAATTCAACCAAGTGATGTTTCAGATAACGACTTACCACCAATCCCTAAAAAATAGAGGAAATCATGTTAAGACCCAAAAACAAATTAAACAAAAAGAAATCAGCCGAACTTGGTTTGAAATACAAAATGCAACTGGATCAAGCAAAAGCGGAATTCGAGAAAAAAGAATTTGCTAGTAAGAGTGAAGATGGCAACGTGAGTGTTATCGTAAACGGCATGCGGGAAATCAAACAGTTATCCATCGCTGATGAGTTCTTGAAAAATTCTCACGAAACAGTCGAAGCAGCCTTGACTTCGGTAGTAAACAAAGCATTGTCAGCGGTAAGAGAAGCAAACAAACAACTGACCGCCGATGTTGCTGAACAATTCAACGCACAGAACGGCATCACAGTTAAATAAGGACGGTAATGATGAACAAATTTTCACTGGCCTTTTTGGCTGTATCAGCGGTATCCACGGTAAACGTATTTGCGGACCATGGCCTTCAAATCGACGAGCCAAAATTGATCGATGCCGGAGGAGCCGTTCAACTGAAAAATGGTGATATTCCGATGCCGTCTGAGATTGAGCTTCAAGCCCCGCCAATATCGACCGAACAATTGTCATCGGTACCGGGAAAATTGAATACGATCGGCCCAGCTCCAAGTGGACAGGTACCGATGTTCATGAGAGAAACCACAGATGTTAAGCCAGGCAGTCTCCCTCCAGAACTGCAAAAAATGCGAGACGAATATATCGCCAAACAACATGCGGAAAACAAAAAGGAAGAAACAAAAACCAAGCGTTCTTCCTCTGGCAAACAAAATAAAAAGTGACTTTGCCCTCCTTTTTCAATATATCCCCAATTTTCACTTGATAGCATTCATTTTAAGGAAAAGCGAGATCAGCCGCTGCGGCGGGCGCTATCCCAACCGGTTGCCAAATCCCGGTTTCTCGCGTAAAAGCGATGAAAAAACTACTGTTAGGACTATTGGCAGTTATGTCACTGACGGCGGCCTATGATCAAAATTCCGTTCCGACTGTTAATGGTTTGCACCTTGGCGATAGCTACAGTCAGGTGGTATCAATTTTAGGTAATGGCGAAGCATTCGGCATGAGCCAACCGTCGACCGCCACCAGAACGTTCAATCTCCGCTTCCCCGGCCAATACTTCGACAGCGAGACCGGCTTCCACTACAACGGCCAGCGTTACTACGATCCGTTTGTTTTAGCCAATCAGTGAAATAAAGGAGTGTTATCGTGAAAGTCCAGCCAAATAAACTTGATGACTTTCGGCCGAATTCAACTGTTTCACGATATCGATCAAATTGCTTTCAAGTACGACCTGTTGAATTTTGCCGTGATCCAAAACTTCCCGAGTGCCGGCAGCCAGGCACAGCGTGAAAAAGCATGAAGTGAAGTTTCTTACAATGCTGGTACCAACATCAGAAGTGGAAAAATAGCTGTTGCACAAGCCATAAAACTGATCATCGTCAATATAGGGCGTACATTCGGTAGCTTGACCGGTGTACACCCTCGGATCGAAGCTTGGGGCAATGCTTCTGAGCCTGCGGTTAACGAACAAGATTTCTTGCTTGTCATTAGCGCGACGAGTTATAGGGGTAGTAGATATCGACAAAACTTGCCAATGGCCATGGGTTTTATCCAGAACGGCATAATAACCTTCGCCCACTGGGTGGGAAACGATAATGAGCTTTGGCGCCTGTTGTTGGATGATCGGATCGATCAGAGCGACAGTGCTCCCTGAGCATCCGGATAAGATGCTAATCATCAAAGTTAAAAAGTAAAACCAGGCTAACTTTTTCATGTGTGCCCCTTACTGAACAATTACACCTCGATTGAGCGTGTATGGCGTAGTTTCTTTTTGGGCTACCCTGAGATATGCCCATTCCGGCAGATTCTCAGAAATCCGTTGGAAAAATTGAGCATAATCGAAATCAGGTATTTCCGTACCTTCGACATAATGTCGCTTTCCTGCAAAGAAACCTTCCTTGTCATACTCATTTGTGATTTTTACAAGACCAATTGATTGTTGCTCACATGGCTTTTCATAAACATAAGCTTCCTGACCAGTGACAACTTTCTTTATTGTCATTCGACCTTCCCATTGCAGTGCTGTTGCAGAAGGGACAGGAGTATGGATCTGGCAGGACCAGTTTTCACATAACGGGCCGTTGACTCGAATCCATCTCGGCCGTAGCGTCCTGTCGAACGCATAATGATCGTCGTATTCCTCAATTCTGGTCTGATAATCCGTGCCAAGAGCTCGCGTAATGGCTCTTTCCACATGTTCGCTCATTTTTAGTTGGGCATCTAGCTCGTTTGAAACCTCGGTCAATGGCATAGCCACAGCAAGATAATTTGCATTGTCAGCAATATTTTTGGGTTTTGCAGAGCCAACAGACTCCAGAAAAAGTGCAGCTGCGATACCTATATCGGCGCCGTGAGAAGTAATTGCTCCGTGGACAGGTCTGCTGGCAACAGCCAATCCAACAGAGGCAGCATTCAATACAGTCTGATCTGAAGCTTTTCCAGGATTCTGAGAACTTGAAGATCGTGCAGAAACGCGGGTAATTTTGGCATCAGGGTTAAATGGATTTTGGGCGTAAGTTTTCACGCCTGGGGATCCGCAACCAGTCAGTAAAAAAACAGCAGAAAAAATAATCGGGTAAATACAATTTTTCATCAAGTCCATATGCTCGTCAGTAATAAAGACCGGGACCATCATCCGCATCCATATCCATTGGTCCCAACAAACAGCCGTTAGTTGCAGCATCGGTCCGTGACAAATAAAATCCCGGTTTTGGGATAGCGGTCAAGTGATTGACCACAGAGTGATCGCCTTCTCCATCTTCTTTCAGATCGTTTAAGTAAAATTGTGACTTATCGATATATGCAATAGATCTGCGTGCTATTCGACGATCGATTACCGTCGAGACAAAGCCAAGTTTTACTATTAAAAATGTTTTTAGATAATTCCAAAAATTAATGATTGCTTCCATAAATTAGAACCTGCCATTTTATGAGCAAGACTGCCGGGTATTTCCATCAAAACTGGATAACGGAATAATCAGATAACCCTTTCTTCGCTTTGCTTCCATGATTTGTTGACCTGCCTCTATGGCCTCTTCCTTTGATAAATACCAGTCTTTTTTAACTGTTCCAGGAGATCCCTTTCTTCCCCATTCGCGCACCAAAGACCAATCCCCAAGAATGCCTGGGGAAACGGAAATCTGGTAAAAACGGTGCATATTCTTTAAAGAATCGTGGCGTTCGAGGTAGGCAAAAGACATAAAACCCTATTTTCTTATGGGGACTTTACAATTTTGTCAGATTACAAACTGAATCAATGGCTGTCAACAGATGCAATGAATGAATTGTCATGACGAAGAGGGCTATATAAAGATTTTTCCACCTAACCTGAATTTACGGTAATTCATTGAAGAAATTATAGCCGCGGTGAAAGACTGGATTTTTCGGTCTCTTTATGAATCTATACCACTGAAACAAAAAAGCCAACCTCAAGCATTTAAGGTTGGCTTTTGAGTCTTTCGAATTCCAACGGAAAAATCAGCCTCCAAGCATTAAAGCATCATTTTCCGTTTTTTCCTTGAAGAATTCCCAAGCATAAGAACCAATCAAGGCCTTCCGAACACCGAGTTTTGAATTCAGCCCCCAAGCATATAAGGCTTAGTTCTTCACTTGGCTAGTGCATCGCTTTTGGCTTTCGTCATCCCCCAAGCATTAGAGATGATCGAAATGCTTTCGGCAAGTTCATTATACGCGAGCGTTTTATGCAGACCGAAACATGTCTGCGGCCATTGCATCACCGATATGTCTCAGACCTTGAGCCAATAAACCGATCATTTTTTCTTCGGCGGCTTTGCTTTCTGAGTCTTCCATGAGGATTGCTTTAGATCCGTGTTTCATGACGGATTTAAGCTTTTTGCCCAGGACACCGGGCATTTGCATGGCAAAATTGTCAAAGTGTTCGGCAGTTTGTTCGACAATGGCTTCAATATCGCTACCGTCACGAATGAATGAATCAGGAGCCTTGTGATCTGGAGCAAAAACGAAAGCGGTTGACGCTTGATTTGCTGAAACGTTGGCAACGCTGATAATTATGCTAACTGGATCTACATTGGCGGCGCCGCAGATTAAAGCGCCAGATGCGATGGTGGCTTTTGCTAGAGTGAACTTGGCCTGTCTCCTTGTGTTCGAGGCAGGGACTTTGAGGTTATTAGATCGTGGAGGGCTGGCAGATTTTATTTACTAGTCGCGCGACTCTGGTAATCCTGCTGTCCCTGACAAATTGTCATGGATCGGTGACTTTGCTAACCTGCATATGCAGGGCATCGTATAGATATTTTATCATTTTCAAACTCAGAGGACTGATGTGTCTAGAACCACCCAGACAGCATACTTAATTCCAAAATTTATAGACAAATGCCAACAGACTTTACATTGTTATTAGCATGAGCATCACTATAATGCCGTATTCTTTTCAACTTTCAGTGTCGCTCCCTGTTAAGCGACTGGCAAGATGGTATAGATATTGCTCTATGTTTGCCCGTTATATACAAATTTCTGTCAACTGGTTTGGAGTATGGTGATGAAAAATAAACTATTCATTGTTCTAGTATTATTGTTCGGAGTGTTAGTAGCCTGTAGCGAGATAAAATCGCATCCGATGGATATGAGCGTGGCCGTGCGAAACGCGGGAACCAAAGCCGATCATGAGGCGCTGGCTGAGCATTATGATGCAACAGCGAACGAAATGCAGGCCAAAGTTGAGGAACACAAAAAGCTTCTCGAACAATATCGGGCGAAAAGTTATTTGTATGGCAGACAAGCACCAATTTTTGAACAACACTGTCAAACTTTGATAGGCGTCTATCAGAACGCCGTAACCGAGAACCACGCGATGGCCGAGTTGCATCGGACAATGGCGCAGTAATAATGTTAAGAGTCTTGGTGCGCTTTTTGGCGTAAGGGCGCACCAATTCAGAGCGAAGTAACTATGAGATAATACTTGCTGGGGTGTCATTCGATAACAAAAACACATGATTTTTCTGAGGCTTGGATATTATCCGAGCTTTTAACAGGTTTTATGCGCATTGTTGGTGCAATAATCTTTGTTTTGGTGCGTAATTGCCCTTTGTTGAACTTTTTCATGGCATCCGACAGCTGGCGCTTTTGCTGCACTGCTTGTTATTCGGGATTTTTCCGTAAACGAAAAAATCCTTTTCATTGATTCTTTAATATGTAGACCGACAATCAGTGCATGATCGTTCCGTTGCTGTTATTATCACGGAATTTGCTGGCGATCCGACTATAGGACTGGCTACGGATCCGGCTTTGCGGCATTTGCAATACGATGCCGTAACGCGTTTCACGGTTACAGTTAACCTACAGGGTGTTCTCAATTAAGCCAAATCATGCTGGCGACCAAGTTAAGCATCGATTGATAAGTGATAGCCAACTGCTCATAGCTCGTGGCGATGCGGCGAAAATGTTTCAATTTCAGAAAGCACGTTCCACCAGATTGCGCTCTTTATACAATGCCTTTTTGTCATCTCTCGGGGCTTTTCTATGCCTTCGGCGGAATAACAGGCCGTGCTTGCTGGGTGAATTCGGAAGTCTCACCGGGGGTGAGCAATAAGCGAACCGGATTGCCCAAGGCATCCACCGTTGCATGAATTTTTGTGCTCAAGCCGCCGCGGGACTTGCCCATCGCTTCTTCCGTGCTGCTGTTTTTTTTCCCGCGCCGTGTGGATGAATGAACGCGAACGATGCGGCCGTCTACCATCAGATACTCCAGGTCTGGATCATCACTGGCGGCGGCTAAGAGTTTTGCTCAGGTGCCTTTATCACGCGAACGGTGATAGCCCACATAAACCCGATGCCAATGTCCGAAGCAGGCCAGCAGATCTCGCCACGGCGAACCTGTTCTGGCAATCCAGAGTACCGCTTCGACAAATAATCGATTATCAGCAGCCGTCACACCGCAATCACTGGCATTTACCAAGTAAATGCTCCTTGATCCGTTCCCATTGGTCGTCCCTGAGTAGCCCCCGTGTCATCTTTTTTACCCACAAATACCAGTACCATACACCAGACTGAGCCGTTTTTTAAATTCTAATTGAGAACATCCTGTAGTTTAATGCGACGTAACATCCCGGGGCATATATTCTATCGTTGGGGGAAAAAATGGATGCGAAGTTTGGCTTGTTTTTTTGTGAGGCTTAAAAGGCCCTGTATAGAATACTGTAGGCTCTGGCCGATTTGACATTATCAGTAGTTTAGCCTTTCTAAGCACAAACCAAGTCCCGGAAGATAACGCAAATGTAATATTCCGGTCAGCCTCCCGTAAGGAACAACTGATTAAACTGGACGCGTTCAAATTAACTGCGAATCAGTCATGAAATCAGTTCTGAAACCACACTTTCGCTCCTTGCTGTTAGTCTTCCTCGTCAGCACCGGCAGCGCTTGGGCGCAAGCTGAGACGCAAGTGGAAGTGTTCAAGAGTCCCCAGTGCGGTTGCTGCGGAAAATGGATCAATCACCTGCAACAAAATGATTTTCAGGTAAACACCCACGAAGTGAACGACGTTCCGGCAGCGGGGAAAAAACTGGGTATGCCCGATCGCCTGGGTTCCTGCCACACCGCCCGGGTCGGCGACTACGTCATCGAAGGCCATGTTCCCGCCGCCGACATCCAGCGTCTGCTCAAGGAAAAACCCCAAGCTCTCGGCTTGGCCGTTCCCTCCATGCCGCCCGGTTCTCCGGGCATGGAAACCGCCAAGCCCGTTCCCTATGAAACCCTGCTTGTCCAGGGGACGGCAGCACCCGCTTTTTTGCCAGACACTAAACCCTAGGAGAAGCTCCATGAAAAGTTTGATTGCCCCGTCCTTACTACAGGCCTTTCATTCCCATTTTGTATGATATAAACCCTTTGGTGAATTCATCGTGAGTTTCCTCATCTATTGAACTTTAGGCGGTTCTCAAATTGGGAGACCCGCGATGATTCCCGGAATTGTCAAACTCTTGGATTCCCCCAGAAAAGCCGAGTGTTTACCTTTGATTAATCAGACAAAAAAGGAGAGCATCATGACCGATGAGCGCGAGACGCACCACATCGCCAAGGGCAGGTGGGTGTTTTACGGGTTTCTTTTAATTGCCGTATTCCTGCTGTTCACAGAGCATCGCGCCCATGTGCTGGGCATCCTGCCTTACCTGTTCCTGCTGGCCTGTCCACTGATGCATCTGTTCATGCATCACGGTCACGGCGGCCATGGCCATCATGCCCACAACCACGACACAACCGAAGGAGACAGGAAATGAACGCCCCATCTCCGGCTTATGGACTCTGGTCGCTGGTCATTATCAATTCGCTGGTATTCATCATTTTCGCCTTCAGCTTCGCCAAGCCGCAAAGCAAGCGCGACTGGCGCTCTTTCGGCGCCTTCTCCGCCTTCATCGTGGCACTGTTCACCGAGATGTACGGCTTTCCACTTACCATTTATCTGCTTTCCGGCTGGCTCACCAAGCGTATTCCCGGCATCGATCCGCTTTCGCATGATGCCGGCCATCTGCTGGAAGACCTGTTCGGCTGGCGAGGCAACCCGCACTTCGGCCCCTTTCACTTGATCAGCAGCATTTTGACCGTTGCCGGGTTCTTTCTGTTATCCAGCGCATGGCGAGTGCTGTACCGGGCGCAACGCCAGCATACCTTGGCCACAACCGGTCCCTACGCAAAAATCCGGCATCCGCAGTACGCCGGGTTCGTGATGATCATGTTCGGATTTCTGCTGCAATGGCCAACCATTGTGACAGTGGCGATGTTTCCGATTTTGCTCTACATGTACGTCCGACTTGCCCGAACCGAAGAAAGAGAAGCCTATGCTGAATTTGGGGAAGCATATTCAAAATATGCGGATCGTGTACCGGCATTCTTCCCACGATTTAAAATCTAAATGGCGGATGATGAGTAATGTCATTAGCAACCGAACTACTATATTAACAATCTGAAAAACAATGTCATTTTAACTATTGACCTACTTTGGAGAAAACCCATGAGAACCAAATTATTAATTTCCCTGTTCATTATTCTCGGATTGCTGGCCGCTTGCGCCGAGAGGAATCCGCATCCGATGGACATGAGCGTGGCCGTGCGAAACGCAGGAACTAAAGCCGATCATGAGGCGCTGGCGGAACACTATGAAGAAGCGGCAAAAGAAATGCAGCTTAAAGCCGATGAGCATAAGAGACTTCTTAGCCAATATGAGTCTAAAAGTTATATCTACGGAAGACGGGCGCTAGATCTTCAATCGCATTGCCGAGGGTTGATCAATGCATATGAAAAAGCGGCCGAAGAAAACTTGGAATTGGCAAATCTGCATCGCCAGATGTAACGTTTTTATAGCCAGGGGATGGGAATATTGCCATCTCCTGGCAATGAAGTAAGAATATAGCCATTAATTATCCTTATTCTGGATTCTAAAACATGGTGTAGGCTTCGCTAAAAGTCAAAATGGACGATGATTTTCGGTCCCCTGATTAAGCCATTGCCTGTACTTTCTTCAGATGAGTCCGGATGTTTACTATCTGCTTCGGTGATACGATGAGAGTCACAGTAAAACCTCTTGACAGTTATCTATGGTACTTTTGTCCCTTCTTCTGGAATCAAAAAAGAAAATACGGACAAACCCTTAAGCCTGCTTTGATTTGGGCCAGAGTTCCCAGGTTGTTTGCCGCAATTGCGATACTCTATGGAGTACTGGATAGAAAAAGCAGCCCTATCGATCCAGTTCTACGATCCTTGATTACGGTAAGAGTATCGCAAATAAATGGATGCTGCATTTGTATTGATATTAACTCTGCCATGTTGGCAAAAAGAACGGGCTCCATGAACAAGGTAGAGGCCCTTGAACGATGGCAAGAAAGCGAGTTGTTTGATAACAAGGAAAGGGGGGTTCTGGAATATGCCGAGGCTGTGACTTATACCGATCGGCAGGTTGACGAGAATTTGACTCAGTGCCTCTATGAATACATTAACGAAGATGAAATAGTCGAATTCACCGGACTCATTGCCTTTCAGAATTTATCCAGCAAATTTAACAGCGCCCTGGATTTGCCTGCGCAAGGATTTTGCCGTTTGCCGGAAAGTTCAGATCACAATAATGAATAATTTAAAGTACTATCGCCGTGAGTTCAAAGCAATGGGAATCCCATGCGATATACAACTGTTTGCCCATGACGAAGCGAAAGCCAGACATGCTGCGGATGCCGCCATTGCCGATGCGCAAAGACTGCAAGCGTTGTATTCACGTTATAAAGCCGACAGTTTTTTGTCTGAAATCAACCGTGTGGCGGCTATTGGCGGCAGTATCGGCGTTGATGACGAAACTGCCTGCTTGCTGGATTATACGGTGACTTGTTATGAACAGAGTGATGGTTTATTTGACATCACATCCGGTATTTTGCGCCATGCCTGGAAATTTGACCAAGGCAAGTTACCGGAACAATCATTGATTGATGAATTGTTAGAAAAGGTTGGCTGGCATAAGGTGATATGGAAAAGGCCTGTGCTGACATTTCCCGTGCCGGGTATGGAATTTGATTTTGGCGGTGTAGTTAAGGAATATTCCGTAGATCGTGCGGCCGCCTTATGTTACGCGCAGGGGATTAAGCACGGTGTTGTCAATCTGGGCGGAGACATTAAAGTGATCGGCCCCCGTGATGATGGCAGTCCCTGGCGAATAGGTATACGGCATCCGCATAGCAAGGAGGCGTTGCTGGGTACCTTGTTGCTGTATAAAGGCGCTCTGGCTAGCAGCGGAGATTATGAGCGTTGCATACTGATCAATGGTGTTCGCTACGGTCATGTATTAAATCCCAAAACAGGATGGCCGGTGCGTCATCTTGCGGCGGTGAGCGTGGTTGGTGAATTTTGTGTCGTGGCTGGCAGCGCATCAATGATAGCCATGCTTAAGGAATCCCAGGGCGCTGACTGGTTGCATGATCTGGGGCTGCCTCACCTTTGGGTTGACGTGCACGGCGCATCAGGAGGGTCGATGGCTACAAAGACTAACGATACGATAGTGTGGCGGGAGTGAGTCTAACCTACCAGGATATACTTACTTATTCAAACGTTCTGTGAGTTGCGTTGGTGAGATTTAGTGGATGAAAAAAAGCAGATAGTCATTATTTTTTTTGTGTTCTTCATAAAACCCGCATGGCTAGTAGGGGCCAGCTTATTGTGGCCTGCGTGGGTTCTCGCCGCTGATAACAGAGTTGAAGAGGTGTTGCCATTGGCGCAACTGATCCAGGAGGCGTTGGATGAAAACCCTGAAATCAAGGCAGCCGAACAACGCTGGGTATCTGCTCAGGCCAGGATTCCCCAGGTCCAAACCCTGCCCGATCCTAAACTTCTCCTGTGGCACAGGGAATTAGAAAAACGGGAAACGATGTATGGCGTCAGTCAGGCGATTCCGTTTCCCGGCAAACTTGGCATCAAAGGAGACATCGCTTCCAGTGAAGCCGAAATACTGGAACAAAACTATCTGGCGACCCGACTCGGAATAGCGGCCGGCCTCAAAGAGGTTTATTGATTACATCACTAGTGTCCGGTTAAGAATCAAATAGATTCAATTGGTTATAAGCGTATGGTTGTTGGTATTTGTATTCACTGCTCTGTAAGGCTTGTTGGATAGGGATTTTCTCGAACAAAGTCACCGATAAAATCTGTAACAAAGTGTAGAGTGAAGCATTCATGTTGAGCTGCTTTTTGATGATGGCAACGAGCACATAAACCGAAACGGCGATCCAGATTTGTGATTTAACGGCATTTTCCGACGTGCCATATAATCGCTTGATCCGCAGATGTTGCTTGATCCATTTGAAGAACAATTCGACCTGCCAGCGGCTTTTATAGAGGGCGCAAATCGTTGGTGACGGCAACGTGAAGTTGTTGGTCAGAAAGATCAGCGTCTTGCCGGTTTCTGGGTCTTTAAAACGAATACGCCGTAACTGTTGCGGATAGTCTTTCTTAGAATAAAAACCATCAAGTGCCATAGTCTGGTCGCAGATGATGCCGGTACTGCGGTCAGTGGGAGCAGAATAAAGCCGATGAGCATCCAGATTGGATTTGGCGCGAGTGACAAAGAATGCGCCGGACACGTGCAAGGCATACAGCCTGGCAAAATCGACATAACCTCGGTCCATCACATAGATGGCCCCCGGTTCAGGCATCAGTAGATCAAGCGCCTTGACGTCGTGCATTTTGCCGTCTGAGATATGGATGAAACTTGGAATACTGCCGCGTAAATCGAGCAAGGTATGCAGTTTAACAGCGGCCTTGGTGGTACGGAAATTTGCCCATGGGAACACGGATAAACAGAGATCAATCGTCGTTGAATCCAAGGCATAGACGGTGTTGGTCAAGTCCAGCCCCAAGTCTTCGTTGGCGTAAAGTTTCCGGGCTTGACCGATCAACCGATTGGCAAATTCAGCATAGATGCGCCAATCACGGTTGGCATTGGCATCGGCCAGTGTTGAACGGGAGACCGCTTCGCGGATGCCCATGTGATAAAGCTTGTTGGCTTGCGCCGACAAACAGGCTTCGATGTCGCGGAAGCTTTCGCGATAAGTGAGTTGAGCGAAGGCCAGAATACGAAAGTGTTCGGCACAATTGAGTGTCCGGACACGATAATTGCCATCGTATCGCGAAACGATGCGATGAAAAGTTTTCCAGGGTAAAAAGTCCATGATCTGTGCAAACAACGTTTTGCCAACATACATCGCAATCTCCCGCAGCAAAAGCGGGCAGACTGCACGTATATGGATTGCCGTTCAAGTCGGGGACACCCTATCAACGCCTGGAGAAGTTGAATTATAAGAATTTGAGGCTATTAAAGCCGTTTTTAACCGGACACTAGTGTGATTACATAGAAAACCACGCTCTCTGAGCGTGGTCAGAGTTCAACGGCTATGCCAGTTGAACAACCCAAATGTTAAGCCTAAGTTGTGTTGTCCCCACAACATCAACATAGGAGTAACAAATGAGTTGTTTTCGAAAGTTATCACATGCGTTATGGCATTGCCAGTATCATATAGTATGGGTGCCGAAATATAGCCTGCGAATTTTGATAGGTCAAGTCGGAGAAGAGGTTCGACGGTGTATATGCGCATTTTCAGAGCAATTGAAGTGCGAAGTGATAGAGATCAACATCTAAATCGATCATGTCCATCTGATCGTCATGATCCCGCCGAAAGTATCGGTTTCCGATTATGTCGGAACCGTGAAAGGGCGGACGGCGATCCGAGTCTTCAATCAGTTCCGACATTTAAAGCAGAAGCCCTATTGGGGAAATCATTTTTTGGCGCGCGGATATTGCGCTGACACTATCGGCCTAGACGAGGAAAAAATACGAAAGTATGTTAAATGCCAGGAGAAAAAAGAACGCGAAGTGGAGTAGTCGATCACTACTAAGAGAATGGGACACCAATACCTTGCTTCATCAGGGGCAAGGTATTTTATCCCCTACCAGGGGTTATACCAAAACCACCCGCTTAGCGGATGGTTTTTTTACTCGCACAATGCGGATGAGCTCACGCCTTCATACTGTCAAATAACTCTTAACTGTGGGCATTGATCCTGCACCGACTCAAAATAACATATCCGTTGTACGGATTTTATAATGTGTTTACGAGGCCATTATGTCGCTACAAATGATTTTCAAGTGTATTGTTTTAACTTGCGCTTTGCTTACCTGCAGCATTGCTGCCGGTGCAGAGCAAACAATTTTAACACTTCAAGCCGCAGCCGAACTGGCCGTTCAGGATAATCCCGATCTGGCGCAAATACAGGCGCGGGCCCAGGCGATGGCGGCTATTCCTTCGCAAGAAGGCGCATTGCCGGACCCTCAAATCAGTATTAATGCGATGAATCTGCCGGTTGATACCTTTAATATCCAACAGGTAGATATGACACAAGTGGGTGCGGGTATTTCTCAAGCCATTCCTTTTCCCGGCAAACTGGCGCTTCGTGAACAAGCGGCGGCTTTTGAAGCGGAAGCGGCCTCACAAAACGTAACCGAGCTGCGCTGGCGACTGTTAAGCGAAGTTAAAACGACCTGGTGGTTGATTTTTTATCTGGATCGCGCGCTACAGATTGTTGATCAAAACTACGATTTGTTACAGCAGTTTGTGGAGATTGCCAGAACCAAATATGAAGTCGGCGAAGGTTTACAGCAGGATGTCTTGCTGGCGCAACTGGAATTATCCAAACTGCTCGATCAGCAATTGATCCTGGAGGGAATGCGCCGCAGCGCAGCCGCCAGCCTGAACGCGCTGCTGGATAAACCTGCCAACGAAGAGCTACGTTTACCGGAAATAATTGATTTGCAATTGCCGACTCTTAAGCAGGAAACCCTGCTCTACCAACAGGCAGAAGCATCGAGAGCCTTGCTGGAGAGCAATAGGCTGGGGATTAATGCCGCCCAATCGCGTCTGGATTTGGCAAAAAAAGGCTATCTGCCGGATTTCACTGTTGATGCTTCTTATGGAGTCAGAGCAAACACACCTTCCGGTGATAAGCGATCAGATCTTTTCAGTATGAACCTGAGCATGAATGTACCGATTTTTTACGCCCAAAAACAGGCCAAAGAGGTTGATCAGCGTACCAGCGAATTAATGAAGGAAAAATATGCTTTACAAGATGAGTGGAACAAGGTGCGCTCCCAGATTTCCCAGGGCTACACGGATTACCAGCGCGCCAAGGATCAGGTGGTGTTGTTTGACACCGGCATTGTGCCGCAGGCAAGACAAACCGTTGCCTCCATGCTGGCGGGTTATCAGGTCAACAAGGTTGATTTTCTGAATTTGGTACGCAGCCAGATTACCTTACTGGAATACGAGACCCGCTATTGGAAAGCCTTTACTGAAGCCAATCAATTTCTGGCACAACTCACTGCCGCTGTTGGCAAGGAAGAAATTCATGAATAAGCAGATAGTAATAACAGCCGTTTTGATGCTGGTTTTGGGGGCCGGCGGGGGATACTGGCTGGCTAATCGGCAGCAAAGTCATGAGCAGCCGGTCAGTTCATCAACCAAAAGCGGACAGCCTTTGTTTTATCGTAACTCGATGAATCCCTCAGTAACCTCGCCCGTTCCGGCAAAAGATGCGATGGGCATGGATTATGTGCCTGTCTATGCCGAGGATAAGACGGCAACTGACGAACCGGCCGGTACCGTTAGAATTGACCCGGTTACCGTGCAAAATATGGGGGTGCGGACGGTAATTGCCAAACAGACTCAGCTCTCGCATGTGGTGCGAGCCGTTGGCCGCGTAGCGTATGATGAAGAGCGTCTCGTGCGCCTGCATCCCAAAACCGAAGGCTGGATTGAAACGCTGCGTGTCGATAAAACCGGGCAATGGGTCAAGAAGAATGAAGATTTGCTCAGCATTTATTCACCGCAACTGGTTGCCAGCCAACAGGAATATGTGCTGGCGTTAAACAATCTTAAAGTGCTGGAGAAAAGTCCGATCGAAGACATTCGCCGCGGCGCGGAAGATTTGGTCAACAGTTCCCGTGAGCGTTTGAAATTGCTGGATGTTCCGGCGCATCAACTGCATGACCTGACTGAAACCCATAACATCAAAAAAAGCCTGCATATCCATACCCCGGCGGCCGGCATCGTAATCAACATCGGTGCTCGCGAGGGGCAGTATGTGACGCCGGCAACCGAGCTGTACCTGATCGCCGATTTATCCACAGTCTGGGTCTATGCCGATATTTACGAATATGAATTGCCCTGGGTTAAAACAGGCGATCCCGCTGAAATGCGACTGGCCGGCGTTCCGGGACGAATTTTCAAGGGCCATCTGGCTTTCATTTATCCTTACGCGGAACCTGAAACCCGAACCATCAAGGTGCGCCTGGTATTTGATAATGCGGAATTATTGTTAAAGCCCGATATGTTCGCCGAAGTGACCATCCGTGCCGGCAAACAGGCCGATGCGGTGGTCATTCCTTCCGAGGCGGTCATTCGTTCAGGTGCAAAAACCCAGGTTCTCATTGTGCGCGGCCCAGGCAAGTTTGAACCGCGCCTGGTCACCACCGGCTTATCGTCTAATGGCGATGTTGCCATTCTTGACGGCGTCAAAGCAGGCGAAGAAGTCGTCACTTCCGCACAATTTCTCATTGACTCCGAATCAAGGTTGCGTGAAGCCACAGCAAAAATGTTGGAGCCTTCAGCGCCGCAAAAGTCTGAACCAAACCGGTTGCCCATGGAACAGGGAGCGCATCAACATGACTGATTTTATCATCAACAGTTCGCTAAAAGACCGTTTTATGGTGCTGCTCGGTGCGATTATCCTGGCGCTGGCAGGGCTTTGGTCGTTTAAAACCATGCCGCTGGATGCGATACCGGATCTGTCCGATGTGCAGGTGATAGTATTTACAGAATATGCGGGGCAATCGCCGCAGGTGGTTGAAGACCAGGTCACCTACCCGTTAACCACGGCCATGCTGGCTGTACCGCAGGCCAAAGTGGTGCGCGGCTATTCCTTTTTCGGCCTGTCTTTTGTCTATATTATTTTTGAAGACGGTACCGATATGTATTGGGCGAGATCGCGGGTGCTGGAATATCTCAATTACGTTGCCGGCCGATTGCCGCAGGGCGTTACGCCGGCATTAGGCCCCGATGCCACCGGCGTCGGCTGGATTTACGAATACGCGCTGGTGGACAAAACCGGCAAGCACGATCTGTCGCAGCTGCGCTCGATTCAGGACTGGTATTTACGCTATCCGCTACAGACCGTTCCCGGTGTGTCCGAAGTGGCTTCGGTGGGCGGTTACGTCAAGCAATATCAGGTGGAAGTCGATCCTAATGTTTTGCAGGCTTATAAAATCCCGTTATCCACCGTAATCACCGCCATCAAGCGCTCCAATAATGATGTCGGCGGCCGATTGTTTGAAATGGGCGAAACCGAATATATGGTCAGGGGCTTGGGCTATATCAAATCTATCGCCGATCTCAAAACCATCCCGGTGGGTGTCGATGCCAATGGCACGCCGATACGTTTGCAGGATGTCGCCCATATCCAGATTGGCCCGGAACTGCGCCGCGGCGTCGTGGAACTGAACGGCGAAGGTGAAGTGGCCGGTGGCGTGGTGATCATGCGCTTTGAGGAAAACGCCCTGGCGACCATTGAAGCGGTGCGTAAAAAGCTTGAGGAGTTAAAAAAAGGCTTGCCGGAAGGGGTTGAAATCGTCACCGTTTATGACCGCGGCAGTTTGATAGAACGCGCAGTGGACACGCTCAATGAGGCGCTGACTCAGGAACTCATCATTGTCTGTGCATTGGTCGGCTTATTTCTGCTGCACCTGCGGTCATCGCTGGTGATTGTCATCACGCTGCCGCTGGGTGTTCTGATGGCATTCATCGTCATGAAAGGGCAAGGCATGAATGCCAATATCATGTCGCTGGGCGGTATAGCCCTTGCCATTGGCGATATGGTTGACGGGGCTGTGGTGATGGTTGAAAATGCCCACAAGCACCTCGCCGCGGCCGCCGAAAAAAAACAGGCCGAACTGACCGAAAAAGAGCGCTGGCAAATCATCGGCGAATCATCCCGGGAAGTGGGCACCGGCCTGTTTTTCTCGCTGCTGGTCATTACCGTTTCCTTCCTGCCCATTATCACCATGCAGGCGCAGGAAGGGCGTTTATTCAGCCCGCTGGCCTTTACCAAAACCTACGCGATGGCGGCGGCCGCGATATTGACTATTACGCTGGTGCCAGTGCTGGTGGGTTATTTTGTCCGCGGCAAGATCATTCCCGAACAAAAAAACCCGATCAACCGTTTTTTGCACTTTATTCACGCGCCCGCTTTGAAGCTGGCGATGCGCTGGCGGGCGGTGACGTTAATACTGGCTGCCCTGTTGATGGCGTCAATGCTATACCCGTTTTCCAAAATCGGCAGCGAATTCATGCCGCCTCTGGATGAAGGCGATATTTTATACATGCCGACCGCGTTTCCAGGTATGTCCATCACCAAAGCCAGGGAAGTGCTGCAGCAGACCGACAAGATTCTGAAAACCTTTCCTGAAGTGCATCATGTTTTTGGCAAAGTCGGACGCGCGGAAACGGCAACAGACGCTGCCGGGTTAATAATGATGGAAACGACCGTTAAACTGAAACCCCGGGAGCAGTGGCCTGATCCCGATAAAACCACCCGGCAACTGATGGATGAAATGGACAAGGCCATTCATTTTCCCGGCTTGGCCAACGCCTGGACCATGCCGATCAAAACCCGCGTCGACATGCTCTCTACCGGCATCAAAACACCGGTTGGCATCAAGGTTTCAGGTCCCGATCTGAACGTCTTGCAGACTCTGTCGCTCGAAATCGAACGGGCGATGAAAACCATGCCGGAAACACTGTCGGCCTACGGTGACCGGGCCGTCGGCGGCTATTTTCTGGATTTTGATATCAACCGGGAAGCGGCGGCGCGTTATGGACTAACCGTCGGCGATGTGCAGGACGTTATTCGAAGTGCCATTGGCGGCATGAATATCACCGAAACCGTCGAAGGACTGGAGCGGTATCCGGTCAATCTGCGTTATCCGCGTGATCTGCGCGATAATGTGGTAGCGTTGCGGCGCGTGTTAATCCCCACGCCCACCGGCAGCCAGATACCGTTGACCCAGGTGGCCGAGATTAAATTTACCCGCGGCGCGGATGTGATAAAAACCGAAGATGCCAAACCCAATGCCTGGATCTATGTGGATATCAAGACCTCCGATATCGGTGGATTCGTCGCTCAGGCCCAAAAAATCCTGGCCGAGCGCGTCAAACTGCCCCCCGGTTACACCGTCGCCTGGTCAGGCCAGTTCGAATACATGGAACGCGCGGCAGAGCGCTTGCGCATGGTCGTGCCGCTCACACTATTGCTGATTTTTATCCTGTTGTATTCCGCTTTCCGCAATATCACCGAGCCCACTATCGTCATGCTGACCATCCCCTTTAGTCTGATCGGCGGCATCTGGTTTATTTACTGGCTCGGATTCAATTTGTCGATCGGAGTCTATGTCGGTTTTATCGCCCTCGCCGGCACAGCCGCCGAAACCGGCGTCATGGTGCTGAGCTTTATTGATATTGAAATTGATAAACTGCGGGAGCAAAAACAGGCGCCCTTGACCGCCGCCGAAATCAGGTCCGTTACAGAAGCCGCCACCGCACTGCGGGTGCGGCCGGTAGCGATTACCTCTCTTGCCAACATCGTCGGCTTAATTCCCATTATGTGGGCCACCGGCACCGGCGCCGATGTCGCCCAGCGCGTGGCAGCCCCAGCGATGGGCGGCATGCTGACCGTGCTGATATTAAGTCTTTTGGTGTTTCCGGTCATCTACAGTCTGGTGCTGCAATTTCAGGAAAGGCGCAAGCAAGGAGATGTTAAACAATAAACATTGATTGGAATCGCCTTAATTAGGGTGCACTAATGATTTTTTAACGCACATTTATTGTGCGAATAAACTTGGATATAAGATAAAAATACCTAACTTATTGATTTATCATAAATGGCAATATTCGTGCCTTAATATCCTTAATATTAAGGTGCTTGTGCCATGAGCTATAGGAGATAAAAAGTGATAAAAAGCTAACAATCTGAAAAAACGATGTTATTTTAACTATGTTTGAATTCTCCTGGAGAAGACCTGTGAAAACAAAGTTACTTATTAGAGCACCTTCGATATGGCACTTACCAAAACTCAACTAAGGGACCTATACAGGGTGCGAGCGGTCAATTACGACTTTACCGCCAATCTCTATTACCTCATTGGGTTTAGAGAAGTGAAATACAGGAAGCAAGCAGTTTCCGCGCTCGGCCTCAATCCCGGTGACACAGTAGTAGAGATCGGATGCGGAACCGGTTTGAACTTTCCTTATTTATTGGAAGCCATCGGTGAGACTGGCCGACTCATTGGTGTCGATTTTACAGACGCGATGTTAGAAAAGGCGCGGGAGAAAATTTACCGAAATAGGTGGCAAAACGTCGAACTCGTGGAAGCCGATGCTGCACGCTACGAATTCCCGGATGGAATTCAAGGTGTTTTCTCGACGTTCGCACTTACGCTCGTGCCCGAATATGAGCAAGTCATCAACCATGCTGCACGTGCCCTCGCCAATGGTGGACGTTTGGTAGTCACCGATTTCAAGAAACCGGACCGGTGGCCTTTGTGGCTCGTGAAGTTGGGCGTACTCATCACTAAGCCATTCGGCGTTACGCTGGATTTAACGGACAGGAAACCGTGGGAGGTCATGATGCAGTACTTCTCACGCGTAACCGTCACTGAATTGTTCACTGGTTCTGTATACATCGCTGTGGGCGAGAATTCATGAGAATTCGCTCTAACAATCGCTGCAAGCTCCAGGTAAGGCGATGATACAATATGCCCTAAAAATTGTCCTTTCAGCAGCCATTCTCGTAGCTGTTGCCGAGTTGGCCAAACGCAGCTCTTTTTGGGCGGCTGCATTGGCCTCTTTGCCGCTCACCTCGCTGCTCGCTTTCGTCTGGCTTTACCTTGACACCGGCGATATTAAAAAAGTAGCAACCCTTTCCCATGGTATTTTCTGGCTGGTATTACCCTCGCTGGTGCTATTCATCGTTTTGCCCTTGCTGCTTCGAGGTGGTCTTGGATTCTGGTTAAGCCTGGGTACTGCTTGTTTTGCTACCGCCGCCGCCTATTTCTGCATGGTTAAAATTTTGGGGGTATTTGGTGCCCACATTTAGTTTTCTACAACCAATACGACGTTCAAACGGAACTGGTCAAAAGCTGCGTTTTTGTCCCTTACCTTCAACGCCAAACATTTTCAGGAAAGTCAATGGTTGATTGTTGCAACGACAAGGCTTGCGAGATAGAAGCTCTTCGAAATCGCCAAAGCTCGACGCTTAAGATAGTGTTAGGTATTAATGCTGCCATGTTCATAATAGAACTCACAGCCGGACTAATCGGTGGCTCTGTCTCGCTGGTGGCGGATTCGCTGGATATGCTTGGTGATACCTTGGTGTACGGTTTCAGTATTTACGTCGTTGCGCGCGGGGTAAGAATGAAAGCTAATGCAGCCTTGTTGAAAGGAGGTATCATGGCGGCCTTTGGTGTTTTCGTTCTTGGACAGGCCGTTTACAAGATCGTTTTCCCGCAGGTTCCAGTTTTCGAGGCTATCGGTGCAATTGGTCTGCTGGCGCTTGCCGCGAATAGCATTTGTTTTATTTTGCTCTGGCGGCATCGAGCCGACGACATCAATATGAGTTCAGTTTGGTTATGCTCTCGCAACGACATTATTGCCAATGTCTCGGTGTTGTTTGCTGCCGTAGGAGTATGGCTTACCCGTTCAGGTTGGCCCGACATTCTAGTTGGCTTGGCACTTGCCGTACTCTTTCTACGATCAGCGCTATTAGTATTGCGAGAGGCTAGTTCGGAGCTTCGAGCAATCAAAGGCTAACATTTTCATCAACTCGGACAGTCCGGCTTACGAACCCCATGGCATAGTAAAGAAAGGAGAATTCCCATTATGAAACCCGATACCGACCAACCCAAGGCTCCTGAATCGAAGCAGGCGCACATCGGCCACGGCCATCATGCCCACATGGCGATGGATTTCCGGAAACGTTTCTGGATCTCGCTTGTTTTGACCCTGCCGGTTCTAGCCCTTTCGCCAATGCTCCAAATGCTGGTGGGGCTGCGCGAAGCCTTTCGTTTTCAGGGTGACATCTATGTGCTATTCAGCTTTTCTTCTGCGGTCTTTTGGTATGGCGGATGGCCGTTTCTTAAAGGTTTGTTCAAGGAACTTAAGTCCAGACAACCTGGAATGATGACGCTGGTCGCCGTCGCCATTGCTACGGCCTACCTTTACAGCAGCGCCGTGGTGTTCGGCCTGACCGGCAAGATGTTCTTCTGGGAGCTGGCAACCCTCGTTGACATCATGTTGCTCGGACATTGGATTGAAATGAAGTCCGTAATGGGCGCCTCAAAGGCACTGGAGGAACTGGCTAAACTGATGCCCTCCGACGCCCACAAACTCATGCCCGACGGTAGCGTGAAAGACGTACCTCTCGGCGAACTGGTTGTGGATGACAAAGTCCTGATCAAGCCAGGTGAAAAGATTCCGGCAGACGGTATTATTTTTGAGGGTGAAAGTTCGGTTAATGAAGCGATGCTTACCGGGGAATCAACTCCAGTCACCAAGGAGATCGGCGGCAAGGTTATTGGTGGCTCCATCAACGGCGAAGGCTCGCTGACCATTGAGGTCAAAGGCACTGGTAAGGATTCGTTTCTGTCTCAGGTCATCGACTTGGTCAAACAGGCACAGGAAAGCAAATCGAAGACCCAAAACCTTGCCGACACTGCCGCGCTGTGGCTTACCCTTATTGCTCTGGGGGGCGGAGCGTTCACTCTTCTGGTCTGGCTGGTTTTCATGGGCAAGGACTTCGCATTCGCCATAGAACGCGCCGTCACCGTAATGGTCATTACCTGTCCGCATGCACTCGGCCTGGCGGTGCCGCTGGTGGTGGCCGTCTCCACAGCTCTGGCTGCAAGCAATGGTCTCCTCATTCGTAATCGCGGTGCTTTCGAAAGCGCCCGAAAACTACAGGCCATCATTTTTGATAAGACCGGCACACTGACCGAGGGCCGTTTTGGCGTGACCGACACACTGGTGCTTTCACAGGATATAGACGAAGATACGCTGCGCAAGTATGCGGCCGCCGTGGATGCTAATTCCGAACATCCTATCGCCAGGGGTATTGCCGCCGCTTCGGAACAGAAGCTGCCTGTCGAAAACTTCAAGAGCATCCCGGGCAAAGGCGCAGAAGGCCGGGTCGATGGCAAGGAGGTCAAGGTAGTCAGTCCCGGCTATCTGCAGGAACAAAACATCGACGTGACTGACGAGCGCGTCGAACCACTGCAAGCCCAGGGAAAGACGGTCGTTTTTGTCCTCGTTGACGGACAGTTGAAAGGCGCGATTGCCTTGGCCGATATCGTCCGACCCGAGGCGAAACAAGCTATTAAGGCCCTCAAGGCCTTGAATATCCGATGCATGATGCTGACCGGTGATAACAAAGCGACGGCTAAATGGGTCTCGGACCAGATCGGACTGGATGAATACTTCGCTGAAGTCCTTCCCCAGGACAAAGCCGCCAAAGTAAAAGAAGTGCAATCCCGTGGCGTGCTGGTGGCCATGACTGGCGACGGCGTAAACGATGCCCCTGCGCTGGCTCAGGCTGATGTGGGCATCGCCATTGGAGCCGGTTCCGATGTGGCGGTGGAAACCGCCGATGTGATTCTGGTACGGAGCAATCCGTTGGATGTTGTGGCCATCGTGCAGCTTTCTCGCGCCACCTACAGCAAGATGATTCAGAACTTGGTCTGGGCCACAGGTTACAACGTCGTTGCCATTCCGCTGGCAGCCGGATTTCTTTATGCGTGGGGCGTGCTGCTCACTCCTGCTCTGGGTGCGGTGCTGATGTCTGCGAGCACTGTAATTGTGGCCATTAATGCGAGGTTGCTGCGACTGAAGAAATGACCAAGCAGTTCAAAGAACAGAAACAAAATTTTCGATTAACACGAACCAAGCCATAGCCCCGTACCGTCTTCGGATGCGTGCGGATGTTTAATATCAGCGCCGAGTATGATATGAGAGTCATAGAAAAACCCATTTCCAGTTACCCCTGGTACCTTCGTCCATTCTTCTGGAATCAAAAAAGAAAATACGGACAAACCCTTAAGCCTGCATTGATTTGGGCCAGAGTCCCCAAGTTGTTTGCAGCGATAGCCCTACTCTATGGGGTGCTGGATAGAAAAAGCAGCCCTATCGATCCGGTTCTACGCTCCTTGATTACAGTGAGAGTATCGCAAATAAACGGGTGCTATTTTTGTATTGATATTAATTCCGCTGTGTTGGCAAAAAGAACCGGCTCCATGAACAAGGTGGAGGCACTTGAGCGATGGCAAGAAAGCGAGTTGTTTGATAACAAGGAAAGGGTTGTCCTGGAATATGTCGAGGCAATGACTTATACCGACCGGCAGGTTGATGATGATTTGGCCCAGCGCCTGTATCAATACTTTAATGAAGATGAATTAGTCGAACTGACTGGACTCATTGCCTTTCAGAATTTATCCAGCAAATTTAACAGAGCCCTGGATTTGCCTGCGCAAGGATTTTGCCGTCTGCCGGAAAGCGTAGATCGCAATAATGAAAAATCGAACGTTTAATACAAAAATGACACTGTAGCCTTGTTGGTCGAGCAACAGCTTTTCGTTGCCCGACGTTTGGATGTCCAATGAAGGTGTGGTGGCGGGCAAGCCCAAAGGCAGTTGTCGTTTTGGTCATGGAAATGCCGGGCATAAAAAGCATGCTTGACCTGACTCAAGATTATGCCGAACCTTTCCCTGGAAGTGTATCGCGGGCAGGTCGAGGCCAGCAATGGTCATACCCATGGCGGGCTGGAGGGGCACGGAGCCGAAAAGGAAAGCAAGTCCGGCGCTGCACACTCTCACGACAAGAAACCGCATTCCCACAAGCACGGCGATAAGCACTGACCAAGCCCCGGAAGATTACGGAAATGTAATGTCTCGGTCAGCCTCCCGTAAGGAACAACTATTTAAACTGAACGCATTCAGAAATTTATTAATTCGTTGTTTAGTAAGGTCTCTAGCTTTCCCGTTCAGACACTAATTAATTTTTTGATAATTGCGGCTATCTGTGGTTGTAAACCCAAATAGCATGAGTTATACCTAAAAGGAGAGTATGCAAAACCGGGAGAGGCAGTCTGATTGGTTGAAGTCATCGGCTTTTTTGTTAACCAGTTACACGACTCAGGGTTGCCCCACACCTTTCCAGGGAGGTTGTATTGGTTGTGCCTCTCCCGGCTTTGCATGCTCTTGCGTTTAAGGTGGTTAGGTTGGGCGCATATCACGCCCGGCTTTCTCTTCGCACTTTCTCTTTAAAGGAGGAGGAGATATGGAAACTGAACATAAATCATTATACGATTATAACGGTGGCATTGATTTGGACGAATTTCGAGAAATGGTTGCAATAAATGCTTATTATAGAGCCGAAAAAAGAGGTTTTGAACCCGGTCATGAAATGGATGACTGGCTTGAAGCCGAGCAGGAGATAAAAAGCAAACGTCGCTATTGGAACCGGTAAAAGAAAATCACGGAGGTCTTTAAATTTGAAAGACCTCATGGTTTCAACGCGACGCCTATCGCTGGCGGACCACTTAGAACAGATAACTAACCATGCACCCTCCCGCAAACTCGATTGAAGGCACCATCATCGTGCTCGTGCAGTGGCTGAAGCTCGGCATCGAGACCGTGGGTGTCGTGCTCGTCGCGATTGGCGTCTGCGTGGCAGTGGCACAGCTCACCCGCATACTAGCGGCACGGCAGCACACGGAATTTACTGGCATTCGTTTGACCTTGGCTCGCTACCTCGCGCTGGCACTGGAATTCGAGTTGGGCGCGGACATTCTCGGCACGGCCGTTTCGCCGAATTGGGACCAAATCGGCAAGCTGGCCGCAGTGGCCGTGATCCGAACGGGACTGAACTTCTTTCTCTCAATGGAAATGAAGCAGGAAAAGACGGCGGAGAAGAACCAATCATCCAACGATGTTTCAGTCATCAAACCTCCGCCTAGCCCGCCCTGAAGGAGTCGCTGCTCAACAGCGCGACATGTCGCCAGGCCACATCGTGGAACGACATCAAGATTTGGTTGCAAAAACAACAACATGTCTATTTCTAAAACCATAGAAATTGTATTAAGACATTTTAACGAAAAGCAAATGTCTGTTGCTACAATGCATGTCTATTCCATTGAACTGTCGACAGGATACCCTCTTAATGAATTATGAAGGATTCCAAAAAGGACTGCCTTGGCTACCTTTATCAATAAAGATGCTGTTCACTGGCTACCTTCTGACCATTGGCTTCGGCTTGCTGATGGCTGGTGCGCAAATTATGCTGACCCACAGTATGGCCGATGGCAAGCCCGGATTATCGGTAGACGACATTGTTTACAGTTATTACGGTAATCGTTATGGATCAACCCTGGAAGCCAAGCTCAATGGTTCTATGAAGAATAATGCGCCACCGCAGTTACGTATTGAAATTATCAAATGGGCGCGTGCAGGCGCTCCGGCCAAAGATTGGGATTCCAGGTTTAAAAAACTATTTGAGACCCATTGCACTACTTGCCACTATACAGGCTCTTCCTTGCCCGATTTTTCCAAACTGGCAAATGTTCAGCAACGTGCGAGCCTCGATACGGGAATTTCCTTTACCTCGCTGACAACAGTGTCACATATCCATCTTTTTGGCATCGCCTTTATATTTATGCTGATGGGAGCAATTTTTGTGTTTGCGGTAGGAATCCCGGAATGGATCAAGGCTACGTTGATAATGATTCCATTTGCCTTCCTGATTATCGATGTTATTTCATGGTGGCTCACCAAGTTGAACCCTGAATTTGCCTGGATTACGATTATTGGCGGCTATGGATATTCATTAGCGTCAACAGCAATGTTATTCATCAGCTTATACCAGATGTGGATACTTCCCTGGAAACGGGCAAAAAAACATAATCCGAACACTTGATCCAGCTTTATGAAGAATTATGTAATCTACCCGATGTTGAGTCGGGTAGATTCAGGTTAAAAAGCTAACCAACCATTCACCATGAAGGTGTTGTTAAATTGAGCATCAGTATTTGTGCCATTGGCTTGAGAATAACCAATATACTGCAAGCTGGTACGCAAATTCATCAGATATGAATATGAATGGGATTTGCCAAATGGGACATAAACCAGTTCTGCTGTATAGAATTGGCTGTTTGGTCTGGTTTGAACAACGATACTACCCTCCTCGTCAAATTGGGCAGCATGCGATCCATTTATTTTCTTATATCCGAAAGTCAAGCCATAGGTTTGGTCGAATGTGTAAGCAAGATTGAGGTTATAGGTGGCGAGATAAGTTCTACCCGTCGTCGGATCGGATGCCGCCCCTCGATCAGCCGATAGCTTCTGATCTTCATAAATGTAAGCCGTTTTGACTTCAAAGATATGTTTCGGATTCGCCATGTATTGATAAGTCGCATCGACTGCGACATCGGTAAAATGATTAGCGCCAAAAGTTTTGTCACGTCCGGGAAAAACATCGGCACTCATACCGAAGTGCCCCAGCGCGAAATAGTGTCCATGCCAGTCTTGTTGCAGCGCGACACGCCAATAAGGCGCGGGACCGTCAAGACTGACTCTGTCAGGCCCGGCGATACCGAATGCATTCTGGAAATTGCTGGAAAATGAGCCATAAGCGCCGGCTTCCAGATAAAGCAGATTGTTAATCATTGCAAATGCGGTACCGCCGCCTACTTGAGATCCCAGCGCATCGTCAATCAATGGACTGGCTCCGACTTCAGGCTGTACCCCACTTCCCGTATAAGGAAATCCCCAGACTGGCGTGGTATTCCATAAGTCCTGTACGGTTGGATTGTTATTTAAAGAGAGTCCGTAAGTAATAGGGGTGTCGCCCAAATCCAGTTGATCGGCAAAATGGATATCGGTGTGTTCCATTACAAGCCGATCTTCATAGCCGTCATAAGTTAACTGACTGTACGCGCCAACCTTGCCATAAATACGGCCTGCATAAACCAAAGACGCTTGGTCGAAAGTGAAATTATTGTTTTTATTATAGCCAGGACGGAGCGTTCCATCCGGTTGGCTCCGGCTTTGTACGGTCTGATCCTTTTGGGTATTGGTGAATGATCCCTGTACCATGCCACTGAGTGGTGGCAATTTGGCAGCAATGCCACTGCCCCCGCCCATTGTATAGCCGCCCAGTTTGAAATCACGACCGAAAGGTGTCAGGTTAGGTCCGAAGGATTGGGTATGGCACGTGTTACAGGCTACACCTGTTTGCCGGGAAAAACTCGGCATAGCTTCTGCTTCTGGACTTATTAACAACATGACTGAGATTAGTGCCAATAGCAATGCCAGAAAATAATTCAAATTGTAACTTTGTTTAAAAAAAGTTTGCATAAATCACCCCAATTGTTTATTTGAATTGCCGCCTATTTAACAAGCTGAAGTTCTTTTGTTAATGGTAATTCTGTTGTAGCGTAGGTAGTATTCCTAGAAGCAGCTCATAAAGTGTGAGTTACTCTCGTCCATAAATGCGACCTATTATCCTACACAAAAGCAAATCAAGGCGTTATCAGTTGTTCGCATTTGAGCTTTTTGCGCAACACCCCCGCTGTTTGTCTGGGTAGCTAACATTCTACCCGTCTGACACTTCGATGCCGTGGGGTAGGAGGAGTCCACCCCATAGCTAAAGCAGGAAAATCAGTCGGTGGTGGGGATGGACGCTGACAATATTCGACGCTGAATAGCACCTTGGTTTATTCATCCTTGAGTTCACCGATCCTGACCCCGCAGTTGGTAGACACCAGGGTTACTCTGAAAATCCGTCATCATCGTTCAAACCGGAAGCCGAATCTCAAACGTCGTAAAGCCGTCCTTCGAATGCACCGAAGCCTCTCCGCCATGGGCGCGCGCGATAGAACGCGTGATCGCTAAACCGAGTCCAGCACCTTCTCCAAAACGCTGCCGTGATGCATGAACTCGGTAGAAGCGGTCGAATAGCCGCGGCAAATGCTCGGGTGCGATGGTTTCTCCGGTGTTTTGCACCGACAAAACGACGGTCGAGGCGTCTGAATTGTCAACGCGAATCTTTATCCTTCCCCCTTTTGGCGTATGGCGCACCGCATTCGAGAGCAGATTGTTGACCGCTCTGCGCAGCATCAACCTGTCGCCGAAAACAGCGCCCCTTCCGGAATAGGTCAGACTGACTCCCTTTTCCTCGACCAACGCCTCGTAAAATTCGAATAGGCTTTTCACCTCCACTACCAAATCGACCTTCTCGCGATGAGGGACGATGAGGTTGTTGTCCGATTTAGCCAGGAACAGCATGTCGGCAATCACCCGCGACAGACGCTCGAACTCTTCCGCGTTGGAAGCCAGTACGTCCTGGTATTTGTCGAGTGTCCGGGTCTTGGACAGAGTGACCTGGGTTTGTGTCAGCAGATTGCTGACAGGCGTGCGCAACTCGTGGGCGATATTCGAGGAAAAGTCTGACAGTCGGCGGAAGGATTCTTCGAGCCGTGCCAGCATCTCGTTCAGGGTTTCCGCTACCTCGGCCAGTTCGACGGGAATGGAGTCTAAAGGCAGCCGTTGGTTGAGGCGGTTCGCGGTGATGCCCGCAGCACTACGACTGATGTCCCGAAGGGGTGCCAGTCCCTGACGTGCTGCCACCCATCCCAGAAAGCCGGTCAGTAGTGCCGCCAGGCCCATGACCGTCCATAACGCTGTTCGAAACGAACGCATGAAATGCTCGTGGTGCGACAGGTCGGTGGACACAGCCACGACCACCGGAGCCGCACCTTCGATCTTGGTCGGCAGTTCAGAGGCAATCCCGCGATAGCGATGGCTCTCAGGATCACTCCAAAGTATCGGACGAAGGTTTTTCTCTCTGACAGCGGCAAGCAGCTCTTCGGGTAACTTCGCATCTTCTGTTGGATACAGCGCCTGACCACCCGGCTTCAAAACAACCACCGCCAACCCCTGATGTCCTATCAAGGAATCTTGAAATTGTGGCGGCAGTGCCTCGAGTTCCTGGCTGGAGCGAACTTTCTCCAAGGCGTGGCTGAGAAGTTCCAGTTTGCCGCCAAGCAATTCCATGTCCAAGTCTTCGAAATGCCGCTCGACGAGCGAGCCGATCAGTACCCCCAACAACAGGAGCACCGTTGTCGATGCGGACGCGAAGAGCAAAGTCAATGTGCATGTGATGGATTTGCTTCTGATCAGCCTCACTCGGTCGCCTCCAAGACATAGCCCATACCACGGACGGTGTGGATCAGTTTTGGCTCGAAATCATCATCCACTTTTGCTCTCAGACGCCGGATGGCAACCTCGATCACGTTGGTGTCGCTGTCGAAGTTCATGTCCCAGATTTGGGAGGCGATCAAGGAGCGAGGAAGCACCTCGCCCTGGCGACGCAAAAGAAGTTCCAACAAAGCGAATTCCTTGGAGGCTAAATTTATCTTCTTGCCCGACCGGGCCACCCGCCGCCGTTTCAGATCAAGTTCGAGATCGGCAGCTCGCAGAAACTCGGGCTCCTTGGCCATTCCTCCGCGCCGGAGCAGGGTTCGGACACGGGCCAGCAGTTCGGAAAAGGCGAAAGGCTTCACCAGGTAGTCGTCGGCTCCGAGTTCCAGTCCCTTGACCCGATCATCCACACTGTCGCGGGCTGTGAGAAAGAGTACGGGCATGTCTTTACCTGCCCTGCGGATACCTTGCAGCACCTGCCAACCGTTGATGCCCGGCAGCATCACATCCAAAATAGCCAGGTCATAGTCATCTGTCAGCGCCAAATGCAAACCGCCCAGCCCCTCACTCGCTAAATCAGCGACGAAGCCTGCCTCTGTCAATCCCTGCCTCAGATAATTCCCGATTTTGGGTTCGTCTTCCACGATAAGGATTCTCATGCGTACTCTCCCACATAACTTTTCTCAATAACGCCATTCTAAACTGGCAGTGAGAGTAAGTCTCCAAGATTACCTAAAAGTAATCTGCGTGTCAGGTTCCCGTTAACCGGGGTATCGTAAGATACCTCTACTGACAATCCGCAAGAGGTTACCGTTACCATGAAAAAAATTCTGCTGGGCGCATTGGGCGTTCTTGGCCTCGGTGCCGTAACGGTGATTGGTCTGCTCCAGGCCGGAGCGATCGATATGGCGGCCGATACACCCCACAGCCCCGCCGTCTACCGCCTCATTGAGTGGGCGCGGGAACAGTCTATTATACGCAGGGCCGCCGACATCGTTCCACCGGGCGACTTGCCCGATGCCGGACGGATTCGCCGGGGCGCCGGTAACTACGACGCCATGTGCGCGAACTGCCACCTCTCACCCGGCATCGAAGATTCCGAAATACGAAAAGGCCTCTATCCGACGCCGCCGAATCTCTCCAAACCTGCAAATGCCGACGATTCCGACCGGACGGATGCCCGCCGGTTCTGGATCATCAAACACGGTGTCAAGGCGTCCGGCATGCCGGCCTGGTCGAAAGGCGGCATGGAAGATGAGGCGATATGGGATCTGACGGCTTTCCTCAAGATCATGCCGAGCCTTTCCCCGGAAGCATATCGTCGGCAGGTTGAGTCCAGCAATGGGCATACCCATGGCGGTCTGGAGGAGCACGGAGCCGAAATGGAAAGCAAGTCCGGCGCCGCACACACTCACGGCACGAAACAACATTCCCACAAGCACGCCCATAAGCATGGCGCATAAGCACTGACCAGATCCCGGAAGATTACGGAAATGTAATGTCCCGGTCAGCCTCCCGTAAGGAAAAGCGTTTAAACTGGCCCCATTTAAATCAACCTGGAAACAGTCATGAAATCAGTTCTGAAACCACAGATTCGTTCCTTGTTATTAGTCTTGCTCGTCAGCACCGGCACCGCTTATGCGCAAGCCGCGACGGAGGTGGAGGTGTTTAAGAGTCCCTCTTGCGGTTGCTGCGGAAAATGGATCGAGCACCTACAACAAAACGGTTTTCAAGTCAGTATCCGCGAGGTGAACGACATTCCGGCAGCGCGGAAAAAACTGGGCATGCCCGATCGACTAGGTTCCTGCCACACCGCCCGTGTCGGCGACTACGTCATCGAGGGCCATGTGCCTGCTGCCGACATCCAGCGTTTGTTCAAGGAAAAATCCCAAGCTCTCGGCTTGGCTGTTCCTTCTATGCCGCCCGGTTCTCCGGGCATGGGAAGCGCCAAGCCCGTTCCCTACGATACCCTGCTCGTCCAGGCGGACGGCAGCACCCGTGTTTTTGCCAAACACTAAATCCTAGGCGTATGAAGGACTTATGACGATTTTTCATGACGGTTGGTAATTTAATATTTGTGATTAAGAGTATTAAAAACTTGACATAAGTGTAACTCGAGGGTTTTAGAATCAGACGAGTGTAAATTCGAGTCATTGTTTTATAAAGAGGACGGATAATGGAAGCTAAAACCTCATTAATGCCTCGGTTCCACCTTGAGATTGCACTCTGGAAAAAGGAAGTTGTACAACTTATTTTTTGACAGCGACTAAGTCGAACCATGAATAACCTAACTCAAACAAACTCTATTTAGGAGAAGAAAATGACTGACAAAAAATCACAACAAAAAAACGATAACAACAATATTGATCCTGACAAATTTCGTGAAATGGTGACAGAGCTTGCTTATCTTAAAGCCGAAAAAAGGGGTTTTGTAGCTGGCCATGAACTAGAAGACTGGCTTGAAGCCGAACAAGAGGTAAGTAATCAATGCCATGACGGGTCTCAGGAAGTTTAGTCATATAGATCAGGTTAGAGTAGCGTGCCCAGACACTTTGCTGCCCAGGTTGTCGGGGGGTCGCCCTGATAACACGACTTAAGAACTAAGTCGAACTTTGAAAAGGAATAAGCTAAACAAAGTATAACCCGGCATCAGTGGATTTCAGAAACGGCCTATGACAAAGCAGGAGCCAGGGCATTTGCAGCCGGTCATGAATTAAACGACTAGCTGTATTATTCAGAGATACTGATAACAGCCTATCTTTCATTGTTCGAGGAAGACGGGGGTATAACCAAAGCCAATCTGAAACAGTTAGCAAAAGTGATGGGTGTTGAAAATCCGGAGAATATAACCCAACCAACCGAACTAGTGCGAGTTATTCAAAATGCCAGTCAGCAGCGTCCTTGTTTTCGATCTGATGATTCCATGCTTTGCCAGGACAAGGACTGCAAATGGCGAACTTAATGTCAAAAACTGGTCGCAGTATGGATGAGGTGAGTATGACTATTTCAATGACTTAATATTTGCAGGTGCACAATGTCTTATCAAGTCAGTGAGTTGGCCCTAAAATGCAATGTCAGTAGGGATACGGTCAGGTTTTATGCCAAAACCGGCTTGCTTCAACCTCAGCGCAATCCAAGCAATGGCTATCAGTATTTTAGTGAACGAGATTTAAAATGTCTGGATTTTATCAGGCGGGCTAAGTCTCTTGGTTACACGCTTAAAGAAATCAGACAGATTATTGAAGAAAGCCGGAAAGGTTCGTCTCCTTGCCCATGGGTCCGTGATCTCATCCAGCGACGCCTTAAGTCAAATAAAGAACGACTCACACAACTGATAGAACTACAGCATCATATGGAAGCAGCATCGGTAAAGTGGCGGGCGATGCCGGATGGCGTTCCGGATGGTGACAGTATTTGCAAGTTGATTGAATCCATTGATTCATCACCAGGCAACGTCGTAACGTCTGTGATGGAGACCGAAGAGGGCTGTGAGGAATGAACAGCGGAGTTAAACAATTCATTAAGCTTACACAGTGGAAGGCATTTCTAACGGCGGCCTCCGCCAAGGCTGTTATTGAATCCTGATGGTAGCAATTAACTGGAGAACATCATGAATTATTTATTTGCATTTTTACTGGTTTCGGTCTTGCTGTATTTATTAATTCGTTTTGCGCCCGGAGCACTATCCTTGTTGGGCTATCGGGGTTGGTACAGCACTGAACATATCGATCCCGTCTGTGGTATGAAAGTTAAGGCGAATAAAGGTTATGGGATGATGTATGAAGGCAGACTTTATCGTTTTTGTTCAAAACTTTGCCTGGACCAGTTCGACAAAAACCGGCAACAGTATTTACCCGTGAAAAAGGATAATCAAGCAGAAAAACCATCAAAACCTGAGTAAATATAGCAACCGTGGAGCCTTGGGGCGATTTTAAGTGGCCAATTGCTGTGTTTGATGAGTGATATCGTTCACGGCCTACTCTTGATTTTATTGAATATTTTACTTAGAGAGTATCTGAACAGGGGTACCCTTTCAAAGCCTTTTCGAAAAAGGAGATACTTGAATGACCGGGGTATACACCCTGTTGGCTTGGTCAAGACGAAATGTCTTTTTTCGGATCCAATTTTAAGCCAAGGAGAAAACCTATGCTTGAAGAATTCATTCATGAAACTCGTATTGCCTATTTCTCGATGGAGATTGCTCTCCATAATAATATTCCCACCTATAGCGGCGGATTGGGTGTGTTAGCTGGTGATACTATACGCTCTGCCGCCGATCTTGAACTTCCAATGGTTGCGGTTACCCTGGTGAGTCGTGCCGGTTATTTCCGACAGGAACTGGATGCCGAGTGTGGCCAGATTGAACATCCGGATTCTTGGCAGCCTGATACCGTTGCTAGTTCGCTGCAAGCCAAGATAGCGGTTAACATTGAGGGGCGACTGGTGTGGGTCAGTGGCTGGCTCTACATTCTGGAAGGCCATATGAACGGCCGACAACCGGTTATTCTGCTGGATACTGATGTAGATGAAAATCATGATGACGATCGTCAGATTACCCATTATCTCTATGGCGGTGACGAAGCTTACCGGTTGAAACAGGAAATCGTGCTGGGCATGGGCGGCATGCGCATGCTGCAAGCGCTGGGTTTTAAAGTGCGCCAATACCATATGAATGAAGGACATTCGGCGTTGCTTGCTATTGAATTGTTACGCCGTTATGCCTATCCCAAAGAAGACCTGCGCTCAGGCGAATCAGCCTATGACATCCCCCAGATACGGGAACTTTGCAATTTCACCACGCATACCCCGGTCGACGCCGGTCATGATCGATTCGCCTATGATTTGGTAGGGCGGATTCTCAGCGAGGAATTCGACAGAGCAACGCTTAAACGCCTGGCGGGTGAAGATAGGCTTAACATGACCCGGTTGGCTCTCAATTTGAGCGAGTATGTGAATGGTGTTGCCAAACGGCATGCGGAAGTTTCACGGAAAATGTTTCCAGGTTATCGGGTTCATGCGGTTACCAATGGCGTACATCCTTTTACCTGGACTGCCAGGAGTTTCATTGATCTTTATAATAAGCATTTACCGGGTTGGTGTCATCAACCTGAAATATTGATACGTGCCGAGTGTTGTATCAGCGATGAAGCCATCTGGGAGGCTCATTGCCAAGCAAAGTCTATTCTGATAGAAAAAGTCAAAGCCCTATGTCATATCAGCCTGGATCCACAAATACCTATCTTTGGATTTGCTCGTCGTATGACGGCATACAAACGACCTGATTTGTTGTTTTCCGATTTAGAACGTCTCAAGAATATTGCCCGGCAGCGGCCTTTTCAAGTCGTGCTGGCCGGCAAAGCCCATCCCCGGGATCTGGACGGGAAACACTTGATAAGAACCATTCACCAGCACATACAAGAATTGGCCGGTGATATTCCGATGGCTTTTGTTCCGGACTACGATATGGAGATTGCGCGGACTATGGTAGCCGGCGTAGACCTCTGGTTGAACACACCGTTAAGGCCCATGGAAGCGTCCGGAACCAGCGGTATGAAAGCCGCTTTTAATGGGGTGCCCAATCTCAGTGTCCTGGATGGCTGGTGGGTTGAAGGTTGTATCGAAGGCATTACCGGCTGGGCGGTCGGAGATGATACCGAATCCTCTAACGGGGATGATGCCAAGTCACTGTATGACAAGCTTGAACAGACGATACTGCCCTTGTATTACGATGATCGAAGCCGATGGATCGCGGTCATGAAAGGCGCCATCAGCAAAAATGCTTCCTTTTTCAATAGCCACCGCATGATGCGGCGTTATGCCACCGAAGCTTACATTCGATAGTTGGGAAAAGTAAAAATGGATAAAGAACTTGGGGGCTGGATTTTTTGTGACGCTTGAAAAGTCCGTTCGTACAATTGATTTAGCCAGAGGAGATTAAGTGATGGTTCAAGATCCGATTTGCCTAATGACATTTTCGCCACGTGAGGCAAAAACAACCGCTGAATACGAAGGAAAGCTTTATTATTTCTGCTCGTCTTCCTGCCGGGATACTTTTCTCAGCCAGCCGGGCTTATATCAAAATAAAGTCACATCGATGCATTTGACTGTAGGGGTCATGGGTTCAGCAGGTAACGAGGCAGCAAACAATGTCAAAGAAAAATCCATGATCCTGGGCCAGAGTATTGCGCAACGGAGCTTCATATTAATAACGGGTGCGTGCCCCGGTTTACCCTATGAATGTGCCCGTGGAGCAAAACAAGCAGGAGGACTGTCCATTGGTATTTCACCGGCTCTGAGCTTGGATGAACATATACACAAGTATCGGTCGCCGGCTGACGTTTATGATGTCCTTGTCTATACCGGTAGTGGCTTGATGGGGCGTGAAGTGACCAATATACGCTCAAGTGATATGGTTGTAATCCTTGGAGGACGTTCCGGTACCTTAGGGGAGTTTGCTATTGCTTTTGATGAAGGTAAGTTGATCGGGGTATTGCAAGGCAGTGGCGGAATTACTGAGCAGATTCCGGATCTTGTGGCTAGTTTTCAGAAAGATAGCGGAGCACGATTAGTATATTCAGCCGATCCAGTGAAGTTAATCGACGAAATGGCGAAGTTATATATAGAACATCATTATCAACACCCTTCCTGTTTCTGTGACGCGATGCCTGCAGGCGTAGGCTGAACTGAGATGTCAGTTTTTCTAGTGTGAGTTACGCCGTATTTTACCGTAACACTAAAACAATAGATGCCAAGCATTGTTTAACCAAGTCATGCTTAATAGTTCACTATATCAAGCGGAGGAATTATGTCTTTATCTGCAAGAATTCGAGTGATCGTGTTGCATATCTTAATCGGTGCGATCATCAGCGTTATCGTGTTGCATCCAATCGCCAAAGCAGTTTATTGGTTTGAGCTCAATGATACGCCATATGTTAGCGGCTATGACAATATTTGGGCTTTTCTTATGGATCATTTTAATGCCTCTTTTAGTCGGGCAATGATACCTATGAGTCTGTTTTTTGCATTGATCGGTGGCGGTATCGGACTCGTATTTGCAATTTATCACCTGTCTCTTCTGAGGTCACATCAAAGGGTCCAGCTGTTGGAAAAAGAGCTTGCCGAGGATTTGCCCTCATTGATCAAAAGCAATGAAAGTGAACGTCTTGAATTTAAGTCATCAATCCGCTGGGATTTTCAACAGCAAAGGTCCAATAAAACGCTTGAAGCCGTTATCGCTAAAAGTATCGCAGGGTTCATGAATCATAAAGGCGGAAATTTGCTTATCGGTGTCAATGATAGCGGTCAGGTCGTAGGTCTGGAAAATGATTACCAGACCTTGAGACATAAAAATCGAGATGGCTTCGAACGTTGTCTCATGGACATTATAAAAACCTGGCTAGGCGGTGATGTCTGTTCCCTTGTGCATTGTGTTTTTGATGAGATAGAAGGAAAAGATATTTGCCGTATTATTATAGAACCCTCAGTAACGCCGGTTTATTGTAATACTGATAAGTTAGCCAAGTATTATGTAAGGGCCGGCAATAGCACACGGGAGCTTGATGCACGAGAAGCTTTTGCACATATTTCAAAAGTACGCGCTAGTTAAAGAGTGTAACTTGTAGATTGTCCAGCTGATTTGATAACCCTTGCTATTTTTCTTGGTACCCACATCGCAATTTTTCGGCAAGTCATTAGCCTGGCAGTCAGGTTTATGCCTCTGGCTTGCCTGTCAATAGCCCTTGAAGATTACGGAAATGTAATGTCCCGGTCAGCCTCCCGTAAGGGAAACTGTTTAAACTGACCACATTCAAATTAACCCGGAAACAGTCATGAAATCAGTTCTGAAACCACAGCTTCGTTCCTTAATATTAGTTTTTATCGTCAGCACCGGTAGCGCCTGGGCGCAAGAAGAGACGCCGGTGGAAGTGTTCAAGAGTCCCCAGTGCGGTTGCTGCGGAAAATGGATTAAACACCTGCAACAAAATGGTTTTCAGGTAAACACCCACGAAGTAAACGACGTCCCGGCAGCACGGAAAAAACTGGGCATACCTGATCGGCTGGGCTCCTGCCACAGCGCACGGGTCGGCGATTACGTCATTGAAGGCCATGTTCCTGCGGCCGATATCCAGCGCCTGATCAAGGAAAAACCCAAAGCGCTCGGCTTGGCCGTTCCTTCTATGCCGCCCGGTTCGCCGGGCATGGAAACTGCCAACCCTGTCCCGTATGAAACCCTGCTCGTCGAGGCGGACGGCAGCACCCGCGTTTTTGCCAGACACTAAGCCCTAGAAGAAAACCCATGAAAAGTTTGATTGCCCTCGTCCTCCCGGGCTAGCTTCATCGGACGATCATGCGCACGAACATGCTGACGCTAAACATAAAATCCACACAAAATAATATTCCTGAGAAGCCTATGAAATATATGAAATTTGCATTAATCACCCTTTTATTAATCGCTGTTTCTGCGTGCGCAACAGATTCCAATAGATCTAAAGATGACAGTCATTCACATCGTAGTGGCAGCAGCGGCGGACATAGCCATTAAAGTAATGGCATCCTGAGTTCCCTATGACTTCAACTTCAGGCGAACTAGGCCGAATACAATTTCTTGTCTGAGTAAGCATCATAATGAAACCTATTTCCAAACCTTCGCTACTATTGCCTAATCCTTCCCGTCGGCGCTTCATTGAAGGGCTGGCCGCTGGCGGTATTCTATTAGGGCTATCGCCATGGATCAAAACGGTTCAAGCCAAGGAAAAAATGCAGCTTGCCGAGGTACTGACCGGCACGGAGTTTAACCTCACGATAGCGGAAACACCCGTCAACTTTACCGGCACTCAATGTATGGCAACCACCGTTAATGGTTCGATTCCTGCGCCTACACTGCGCTGGCGAGAGGGGGATACATTGACGCTTCGTGTCACCAACCATCTTGCCGAAGAAACCTCAATTCATTGGCACGGCATCCTCCCGCCCTATCAAATGGATGGGGTGCCGGGCATCAGCTTTAAAGGTATCGCGCCGGGGGAAACCTTTACCTATCGTTTCAAGGTACAACAATCCGGCACCTACTGGTACCACTCACATTCCGGCATGCAGGAGCAGGCCGGATTGTACGGCGCTATCATCGTTGACCCGGCCGGCGCCGACCCGATCCGCGCCGATCGCGACTACGTGGTGCTTCTGTCCGACTGGACCGACGAAGACCCAATGAAAATTTTCTCCAAACTCAAGAAAAAGAGCGACTACTACAATTTCAATCAGCTTACGGCGGTCGATTTCTTAAGCGATGCAGCTGATGACGGGGTTGCATCAGCTATCCAAAAGCGGCACATGTGGAACATGATGAACATGAATATGACCGATCTGTCGGATATTTCTGCCTATACCTATACATACCTGATGAATGGCACAACCCCGGGCGGCAACTGGACCGGACTGTTCCGTCCAGGCGAGAGGGTGCGGCTGCGCTTCATCAACTCAGGGGCGATGACATTTTTCGATGTGCGCATACCTGGACTCAAGATGACGGTAGTCCAGGCCGACGGCCAGAACGTCGAGCCGATTTCCGTGGATGAATTTCGCATTGGCTCTGCTGAAACCTATGATGTCATTGTTACCCCCGAAGCGGGCGCTTATACAATTTTTGCCCAATCGATGGATCGCACCGGCTATGCCCGCGGCACGCTGGCAACACATGCCGGCATGACAGCGGCCGTGCCCACGCCGGACAAACCCGAACCGCTCACCATGGAGGATATGATGGGCAACATGGGCAGTGCCGGAAAGGCGGGGATGAATCACGGTGATATGGCTATGGATCACAGCGCCCACGCTATGGGCGGCGGACAGGTGCCTGTGCGCCACGCCAGTACCGAATATGGCCCCAGCGTGGATATGCGTGTGGACACGCCGCGCACCAATCTGGATGACCCCGGTATCGGCCTGAGAAACAATAGACGCCGAGTGCTGACTTATGCCGATCTGCATACCATCGGAGGGTCGCTTGATCTCAGAAAACCCGGTCGAGAAATTGAGCTCCATCTCACCGGCAACATGGAGCGTTATAGTTGGTCACTTGATGGCCTCGAGTTCGGCAAATCCACGCCAGTGCATTTCCCTTATGGTGAGCGGTTGCGCGTGATCTTGGTCAATGACACGATGATGACTCATCCCATGCATTTGCATGGCATGTGGATGGAACTGGAAAGCCCTGATGGCGATTTTCAGGTGCGCAAGCACACCCTCAGTGTGCAGCCGGCGCAGCGGGTGACTTTCCTCGTCACCCCCGACGGCTTGGGCCGTTGGGCCTGGCATTGCCATCTGTCTTATCACATGCATGCGGGCATGATGCGTGAAGTGGTTGTGGCCTGAGTATGTGTAATCAAATAAGCGTAATCGGAAAATGGGGCAGGAAACGATGATGAACCGTCGAGTCAATTTGATCGCCGCTTTGATGGCTCTCAAACTATCTTCCGTCTGGGCACAAGACCTAACGACCGTGGAAAGTGCGCAAACGAACCAAGTTAACGCCAATCATTCCGCACAGACGGAGCAGAAGCGGCGAGAAGTAAAGTCCGGGACAAAATCAAAGTCCGCTCCGGCAAATGCATCCAAGGAGATAGAGGCGATGCAGGGCATGGATCACAGCAAAATGAACCACGATGCCATGCCGGGCATGGCTCAAAGTGATAAGTCCGGCATGGTGGGAGGTTCAGGGCACGATATGAATCACGGTGGCGCAACTTCCGGGAAGTCCGGCGACATGAGCAACGTGAATCACGGCGGCTATGATTCGAACCATGATTCCATGTCCATACCGGGTGGCTCGGCTCCATCAGAGGCTCGTGATCCGCATGCCTACTCAGCGGGTTACGGATTCGGTTCGATTCCACGGCCAAGGTTGGGGGACGAAGATAACTTTGCCTCCCTATTGGTTGATCGGCTCGAAAGTGTGATGACGCGCAACAACACCTCTATGACCTATGACTGGCAGGCCTGGTATGGTCAGACTTATGATCGCGCACTCATCAGAGCCGAGGGCAGCATTGCAGATGGCACGTTTATAGACGCGCGCAACGAGCTGCTTTGGGCGCACGCTATTACCCCTTATCTGGACTCGCAACTGGGTATACGCTACGACAGCGGCAAGGGCACGGATCGCGGCTGGCTCGCATTCGGCATCCAGGGCTTGCTGCCTTATTTTACCTATGTGGAAGCGACAGCTTATGTTAACGAGCAGGGGCGTACCGCATTCCGGTTCGAAACAGAGTACGACTTATTGCTGACGCAAAAGCTCATTTTGCAGCCCCGCATCGAGATGAACTTTTATAGCCGGCGAGACGATTCGCGAGACGTCAGTAGCGGTTTATCCGACTTTGAAGGAGGTCTGCGCCTGCGTTACGAGATTCGACGAGAGTTTGCTCCCTACGTCGGCGTTGAATGGGCCGGTGTGTTTGGCTCGGCGGCAACTAATATACGGGCTTCCGGTAACGCTGCCGAGGAACTGCGGCTCGTTGCCGGGGTGCGGTTATGGTTCTGAGCCTTAGGTATTCCTCCGTAGGTTTTATTGGGAGAGATACGCACGGTGTTAATTACAGGCTTTTCAGGGGTAGTTGTAATTTTATGTCAACGAGGAAAAAGTGATGAAACAGTCAAACCGAAAACACATGAAGAGAAAATATGACGCTTTGATAATCCGCTTTGCTTTGCTCGGTTTATTTAACATTGCGCTAAGTGGCCCAGCCTTTGCTGATCCCGGAGAAATGGGAATGGGCAAATCGATGGGAACTACCGGCGATCAGCCCATTACTGATGAACTTGTGGAACTTAAAGGCAAAGCTGCTCGACTTGAGGCCGCTCTTGAGAAAAACCACCAGGGTAGCTCTGTTACCAAGCAACAGACGAACATGGGCGGCGACAAGATGGGAATGAATGGCATGGCTTCCCATAATGGGCATGAAAAAGGAATGCAGATGAAGGGTATGCATAGCCCGGATTCGGGCAATGGTTCAGGTGAGGCTGGCCAGGGAATGGAGATGAAACACGGTGGAAATCAAGGCGTAATGGAAACACAGGGTAAATGAAAAATTTTTACGGTGATACATAGGGGGAGAGATTATTGGCAGCCGCTAAAGAAGTTCTCATTGAAAAATTATATAACACAACTATCAGGTTAAAGGATGCGCAACGGCTCTATATCACAGACTCTCTCGACGAGGTTTTAACATGCAATCAATCCTGCGCTGGAAAACGCGATTTATCATGCCGGTTACTGAGGCTCCAACACACTTTGAGTATTATATGGAGATACATAACCGGAAATTTACTTAATGGGAGGTGAGAAAAAAGACAATATCCTTAAACCGTATCAGAAAAAATTTTTAAGCTACTAATTTATGTCAACGAGGAAAAAGTGATGAAACAGTCAAACCGAAAATACATGAAGAGAAAATATGACGCTTTGAGAATCCGCTTTGCTTTGCTCGGTTTATTTAGCATTGCGCTAAGCGGCCCAGCCATTGCCGGTCCCGGAGAAATGGGAATGGGCAAATCGATGAAAACGCCCTGCGAACAGCCCATGACTAAAGAAATGCAGATGAAAGGTATGGATAGCCAGGATACGGGCAAAGGTTCAGGTGAGGCCGGCCAGGGAATGAGTAAATCGATGGAAACTCCCTGCGAACAGCCCATGACTAAAGGAATGCAGATGAAGGGTATGCATAGCCCGGATTCGGGCAGTGGTTCAGGTGAGGCCGACCAGGAAATGGAGATGAAACACGGTGGAAATCAAGGCGGGATGGAAACACAGGGGAAATGAAAAATTTTACGGTGATACTTAGGGCGAGATATATAACCGGAAATTTACTTAATGGGAGGTGACAAAAAGACAATATCCTTAAACCGTACCAGAAAAACTTTTAAGCTACTAATTTATGTCAACGAGGAAAAAGTAATGAAACAGTTAGACCGAAAACACATGAAGAGAAAATATGACGCTTTGAGAATCAGCTTCGCTTTGCTCGGTTTATTTAGCATTGCGCTAAGTGGCCCAGCCTTGGCCGGTCCCGGAGAAATGGGAATGGGCAAATCGATGAAAACGCCCTGCGAACAGCCCATGACTAAAGGAATGCAGATGAAGGGTATGGACATGATGAAAATGATGGGAATGATGCACGGCGGCAATCAAGGCGGAATGGGTATGATGAATATGGACCAGAGTGCTCTTCCGCCGTCAGCCTTACCCGGATTTCCCGGGACTTCCAACATTTATCATATTGGCGCTACCGGCTTCTTTTTAGATCATCCGGAGCATCTTAATCTTTCAAGTGAACAGAATTCTCTTCTAAATAAAATAAAAGAAGAATCGGGCAAGGAGCAAGAAGAATTGCAAAACAAAGTTGAGGCATTGGAGAGCGAGTTATGGACTCTAACTGGAAGCAATGAACCTGATATTCGAAAAATCACTGATAAAGTAAAAGCCATTGAAACGCTGCAAGCCGAAAAGCGCTTAAGCTTTATACAGGCCGTAGGGAAAGCAGCTAACACCCTTGATCAAAAACAGAGGGAAGCACTCGTTGGGAATATGAAATAGAGTACGACCTCTCCCTCACCCTAACGAACCTGAAGAAGCTTTGATCACCCCGGAAAATAAAAGAAATCATATGAAGAAGATAGGCATAAAAAAAGCGATTATTTCTTGCATCATGATTGTGGTGGCATCTGTCACTGCACCGGGTTGGGACGCCATGGCCCAGGATGGACCATGGCAAGGAATGCAAAGAATGGGAGGCCCTGCAAATCGGAAGGGTTCGGACGCTATGACTCAGCAAGATCCAGAGCAAGAGCATCGTAGCCACCATCCGGGACTTCAGCAGGGAAATGATCAGACATCACAATCCACAGAGAACCAACCCTCCGGGCCGGCGGGGATGATGGGGCAAATGGGGAAGATGATGAAGCAAATGAATCTTCCCAAACCCAAAGAGCTTTATCCCTCTCTCATGGAGTTTCCCGAGCTCCCGATAGAAAAACGCGTTGAATTGCAGGCAACGGCCCATCAGCGAATGAAAAGTTCGATAAAACTGTTTTCCGAAGGCATTGACAGCCTTTCCCGCGAAGCCGTCACTGATAATTACGCCGCCATGCAGGAGAGTGTGAAGGTGGCGAAAGAAGGGCTTGCTCAGTTTGAAAGCGCCCTGGCTACTCATCGCGCTTTAGCTGAGGGAAAATCTCCGCGCAATGTGGCTCTTCAGTGGTTTAAGCGGGAGATGAATCTCGATAACTCCGCTGCCGGCTATTCGAAGGGCATATTCGAGTTCTCTTGGTTTCATTTCAGTCTGATGCTTATTCTCACAGTCTTTGCCGCCGTAATGATTGGCATGTATTTTTTTAAGATGCGCCGGGCCTCGTTCCTGCTTCAAGATGTACTTGGAAACGCCCCGCCAGCGCCATCAGTTAAAGCTGCGCCTGTCCCAGCATCTGCTTCGGAACAAAGTTCGGCAACGCTACCCAGCCAAAGAAGCAAGAAATGGTCGGGGAAACTGCGTGTCAGCCGCATCTTTAAAGAAACACCCGATGTTCGGACCTTTCGACTGATGAACCCGCTTGGAGGGATGCTTCCCTTTAGCTACCTGCCCGGACAGTTTCTTAGCGTTACAGTGATGGCGAATGGGAAAACTGAAAAGCGTAGTTACACGATCGCCTCTTCGCCAACGCAAAGCGACTACGCGGAAATTACCGTGAAACACAAAGAAGGGACGGGGGTTTCAGATATCCTCTTCAATCACGTACAGGAAGGGGATCTGCTCGAATTTTCTGGCCCTTCGGGCGCTTTTACCTTTACTGGGCGGGAGTGTAGATGCATTCTCCTTATCGGTGCTGGAGTAGGCATCACACCCTTGATGAGCGTTCTCCGTTATCTTACTGACCGGAGCTGGCCGGGGGATATTTATTTGCTTTACGGGAATAGCACTCCAAAAGACATTATCTTCAAAGAAGAGTTCGAATACCTTATGCGCCGGCATGCCAACCTGCACGTGGTTTTCATGGTATCGAACCCGGAAGGAACGGACTGGGCAGGACCTACCGGGCACATTGACAAGGAATTCATCGCTAGATCTGTACCCGACATCACCTCACGTTATGTGCACATTTGCGGTCCTGTCCCGATGATGGAGGCAGTGAAAAAGATCATGGCCGAACTCGGCGTGCCTAAGGACCGTATAAAAATAGAAGCGTTTGGCCCGGCCCTCGGAAAACCTGAACCGGCAAAAAGGCCCGGTGAGGCAGAAGTGGGAAAGAAAGAACCCGGCGTTGCCCTTTCCACGGTGCGATTTGCTCTATCTGATAAGTCGGCGCTACTACCACCCGACAAGACAATTCTCGATGTTGCAGATGATATAGGTGTCGACATCGATAATTCGTGCCGTGCGGGCATCTGCGGACTGTGTAAGGTGAAATTGCGTTCCGGCCAGATAAGGATGGAGGTTGAAGATGCCCTGACACCCGAAGACAAAGCCGAGGGCTTTGTCCTGGCATGTCAGGCCAAATCAACCGGAAACATCGAAGTGGAGGCTTAGAATGAAGGAGCGCGAACGACTGGTTGTGAGCGGACTGGTCATTTTTTTTATAATTCTCTGGCTAGGCTTTTTGGTGCACCGCTCGCCCCGTTTTGCGGGCAGCTTGCCGGGCGGTATATTAGCTGTCTCCGGAACGCTACTCATGCTGGTGCCGCTTGCTTATATGATTGTAAAGCGTATTTCTCCTTTAAGAAACACGGTGACCCGTTGGGTTTCTATGCGGACTTTGCTGAGTTGGCACATTTACGCAGGAATCCTCGGACCCATTTTGGTTATCCTTCACACGGGGCACAAATTTGTCAGTACGCTAGGCATTGCTTTAACGGCAATGACTGTCCTGGTTACCCTAAGCGGATTTACTGGCCGGTATCTCATGGGCATGTTTTCGAATAACCTCCGCGAGCAAAATGAAACGCTAGCCCAACTGCAACTGGCCTATCGGGAAACGGCCACAGAAATTACTGCTCATCCGGAGCAGGCCGCCGTATTGCAACCTTTTTTGGGCGGTGTTTCACGCTTTTTGGCGGGCTTTTTTCTTAACTCGGGGTCGGGGAGTACAGGTTCCATGCCTGCCTCAATACGGATACTTCACCTAACTGAATCCATGTCGGATCTAGAGTACGCGATTAAAACTAACGAACGGTTTAAAGATTGGTTCGGGAAGTGGCTTAAATTCCATATTGTTATCGCCATTGTGCTGTATGCATTGCTAGCGCTTCATATCTGGTCAGGAATCCACTTTGGTCTTAGGTGGTTTGAATGAAGCAATTCTTGCTGTGGAGCATTGTATTTATTTCTCTCGGCGTGGGGGGATGGTTTATTTTGCCGCAGGAAGACATGCTTAAACAAGCTGTAACCTGGCAGCGGCTTGCCATGCCAGGTGAACTTTCCAGGGCCCATTCGTTTCTCGATCGAGACTGTGCGGCGTGTCATACCCCGGTGCAGGGAATCGAAGACAGTACCTGTATTTCTTGCCACGCCAATAACGAATTTCTTCTGCAACGCCAGCCGACAGTCTTTCATGCAAGTATAGGGAGCTGTGCCAGTTGTCACTTGGAGCACGCCGGAAGGCAAAATCGAGACACAGTGATGGATCATAAAACGCTTGCGGCGATTGGTATAAAGACGTTACAGAGGCATGAAAATGAAGATGCAGACGATCAGAATACCGTAAATGAGATTTTGTACTGGATGAAGACTCATACAGCCCAGGGGGAAATATCCTCTTCTGAACTACTCCTTCAATGCTCGTCTTGTCATGCAAATGAAGATCCTCATCAAAGTCTTTTTGGTAAAGAATGCACTGATTGTCACGTAACCTCGCACTGGACCGTTTCTGCTTTCCGGCATCCGTCTCCCAATTCAACCAATTGTGCCCAGTGCCACCAGGCTCCCCCAAGTCACTATATGAAGCATTTTAAAATGATCTCAGCGACTGTGGCCGGAAAGCCTCATGCAAAGATGAATGAATGTTTTGAATGCCATCAAACTACCTCGTGGAACGATATACGGAGCGTGGGGTGGTATAAACATCACTAAAGGATCAGATGAGGTAAATGCAGTCTTTAAAGTTAACCCGAAAAGGCATGATTAGCTTAATAAGGCAGTGGATTGTAAGTACATCAAAGCACAAAAATAGTAATTTGCGCTTGGCGGCGCCAAGTGCTGACATCTTGTTTTAACCGCGTAAGATACCAGCAAACGTGGCTGCAACACTTTGATATGCAGGTTATGTTGAGTCGCGACAATAAGGGCTAATGATATCAGTGATTTGGATTTCAAAAGGTAAAAAAATGAATAATAAAGACCCAATGCAAAAGGCAACAAAACCGGATAAAATGCGCCGCCCAAAAAGTCCGATGCCGCCCATGTCTTCAGGCCAGACGGTGGTAAGGCCCGATGGGTGCGCCGCAAGCATGAATACGCCTGAACGCCCGCTACATGATTACGCGACAGAGGTTTCCGAACGGACCGAAATTCGGAGGGGCGTTCCGTTGCCCATGGGCACTCATGAATTTGGGAGAGGAGTCAATTTCGCCTTCTTCAGCCGGCATGCCAGCCGCGTTCGGCTGGAGTTGTTTGACCACCCCGAAGATGCCACGGCCGCCCGGGGGATTGATCTCGATCTCGCGCGCAACCGCACAGGTGACGTGTGGCACGTCTGGATTGAGGGAATTCGATCTGGCCAGCTCTATGGCTATCGCGTGGACGGCCCGTATCAACCCAAGGACGGGCATCGTTTCAATTTCAACAAGCTGCTCCTGGATCCATTTGCGACAGCGATCTCGCTTGTACCCAATTGGGATTTTGGCACGGCGCTAGGTTACGACACGTCTGAGGCAGACAGAGATTTGGTTTGCTCGAAAGTCAATGATACCGGAGCCATGCCGAAATGTGTGTTTACTCACGAGCACTTCTGCTGGCAGGACGACCGGCCGCTTAGGCATCCATGGTCAAAAACAGTGCTTTATGAAATGCATGTGCGTGGTTTCACCATTCACCCGAGCTCCGGCGTGGAGAATCCCGGCACATACCGGGGACTAATGGAAAAGATCCCCTACCTCAAAGACCTGGGAGTTACGGCGGTGGAATTGATGCCGGTATATGAGTTCAACGAAAACCAGGTGCCGGTCGTCAATCAGCAAACAGGCCAGCCGCTCAGAAATTACTGGGGTTACGATCCCGTGGCCTTCTTTGCGCCCAAAGCATCCTACAGCAGTACCGGAGGCTTGGGCCAGCAGAAGCTTGAATTCAAGGAAATGGTCCGGGCCTTTCACGAAGCCGGAATTGAAGTGATCCTGGACGTGGTGTTCAATCACACAGCGGAGGGAAACGAATTGGGGCCGACACTCTGTTTTCGTGGTATTGACAACGCGATCTTCTATACATTGGCGGACGACAAACGCTACTATAAGAATTACACAGGTACAGGCAACACTATCAACGCCAATCATCCCGTGGTGCGGGATTTCATCTTGAGCGCATTGCGTTATTGGGTGGTGGAGATGCATGTGGATGGATTCCGGTTTGATCTGGCGTCGATTCTCGGCCGGGATGGCGCAGGCAACTTGCTATCGAACCCCCCGCTGATCGAGCGGATCGCCGAGGATCCGATCCTGCGGGGAACCAAGCTCATTGCCGAAGCATGGGATGCCGCCGGAGCCTATCAGGTGGGCAATTTCTCCCGGGGCTGGGCGGAGTGGAACGGCCGCTACCGTGACGATGTGCGTCGATTCTGGCGTGGTGACGATGGGATGCTCGGTTCATTTGCCAGCCGCATCTGCGGTAGCGCCGATATTTATGCCGGGACCGGCAAATGTCCTGGGTGCAGCATCAATTTCGTCACTTGTCACGATGGCTTCACCCTGCATGATCTGGTGAGTTATCACACCAAGCACAATGAAGCCAACGGAGAAAACAACCATGACGGTACCGACGCCAACTTCAGCGAGAACTACGGCGCTGAAGGCGAGACGACGGATGCCGGGATCGAGGGCTTGCGAAAACGCCAGATCAAGAACTTTCTGCTCACCCTGTTGATCGCGCGCGGCGTGCCGATGCTGCTCGGCGGAGACGAATTTCGTCGCACCCAAGGCGGCAACAACAATGCCTACTGCCAGGACAATGAAACGAGCTGGCATGACTGGAGCTGTCTGGAGCAGCACCAGGAAATTTACCGCTTCACCCGTGGCATGATCGCCTTTCGTCGAGCCCATCCGATTTTAAGTCAGGAGCACTTCTACACGGATGCCGAGATCAGCTGGTTCAACCCGCATCAGGGATTGCCCAACTGGGCCGACCCGAAAGAAAATCAGTTTGCCTGTCTGATCCATGAGGACAAACAGAACGCACTTTACCTGATGTTCAATGCCGGCGCCGATGCGGTCGATTTCGGTTTGCCTCCAGTACTGCCAGGGGCTCGGTGGTATCTGGCCGTTGACACAGCTCGTGAAGCGCCACAAGATCTGTTTGCTGCGGGCGAGGAACCGCTTTGGGAAGATCCACAGACTTACCACCTGAGCCCCCGATCCAGCGCCATACTTCTGGTTCGAGGAACGAAAGTTTAAAGGCGATACATAGTGATGACGGAGGCCAAATGAAAGGCGTTGAAGTCCATTATCAGTTTGGTGATTTTCTTAATAAAGCGGTGATCCTGTTCAAACAGGTTATTCAAATAGTTGACTTGACATATTTGAATAACGCTCAGTAAACCTGCAAGCATCAGGAATACAGCTTAACATCGCCCCAGTAAAAGTTCGGTAAATTAATATAAAAATGACATTGCAGATTCTCTGCTAATGATAACGGGAGAAACACGACTATGAACACGTGGCATAACCAATCAATTACCGAAGCCGCAAGCCTTCTAGCGGTTGATGTAGAGCAAGGGCTTTCCGGCAATGAAGCGAAAAATCGCCTCGCCCGGTATGGGCAAAATAAACTGCGCAAGGGCAAGGGTTTTTCGGCCCTGGTCATTTTTATAAGCCAGTTCAAAAGTCTGGTTATTTGGGTGCTGATTGGCGCGGCTGCTGTTTCCGCCGCACTGGGCGAAACCATCGACGGCATCGCTATTATTGCTATCGTGATACTGAATGCAGTGATCGGTTTTATTCAGGAGTATCGCGCCGAGAAGGCTGCGGCAGCGTTGGCGCGTCTGGCATCACCCCATTGCCGCGTGGTGCGTAATGGTCATAGCGTGGTGGTCGCCGCGACTGAAATCGTCCCGGGCGATATTCTGCTTCTCGAAGGCGGGGATCTGGTCGCTGCGGATGCTCGTCTGATCCAGACCTCTGTTCTTCGCATCAACGAAGCGCCGCTTACTGGTGAATCACAAGCGGTAGGCAAGTTCACCGGCGGCTTGCCTCCAGAAACGCCGCTGGCTGAGCGAAAAAACATGGTCTTCCTCGGCACCAGCGTGACAGGAGGCACCGGCCGTGCCTTGGTGGTTAAAACCGGCATGGAGACGGAACTCGGCCATATCGCCAAGCTTCTGGAAACCGCCGAAAGCGGGGAAACTCCGCTGCAACGAAAACTCGACCGGGTAGCGGGTTGGTTATTGTGGGCCTGCTTCGGCATTGTTGCGCTGATTTTCAGTCTTGGATTACTGCGCGGAATTGCACCGTTTGAGCTTTTCCTGAGCGCGGTGAGTCTTGCAGTAGCCGCCATTCCGGAAGGGCTGCCCGCCGTGGTAACTGTCGCGCTCGCTTTGGGTGTGCAACGCATGGTGCGGCGTAATGCCTTGGTGCGGCACATGGCCTCGGTCGAAACGCTAGGCTGCGCAGAGGTCATTTGCACGGACAAGACCGGCACGCTGACGATGGGAGAAATGACTGCCCGCAAGTTGATTACGGCGGAGAGTTTGTATCGCGTCACCGGCGAAGGTTACGCCACGGAAGGCGCTTTTTTTTCCGGCAATGAGGAAACCCTGCCGTCGAAAAGCCCCGCGCTCATGGCCTTGTTGCGCGCATCAGCCGCCTGCAACGATGCCGAACTGACTCTAACGGATGATCGGCCTGGAATAGTAGGCGATCCTACTGAAGGAGCGCTGTTGGTGGCTGCCGCAAAAGGCGGTATTACCCGTGATGTTTTCGAAACTGAAATGCCGCGTCTGTCTGTATTGCCTTTCGATTCAGACCGCAAACGCATGACCGTCATCCGAAGTCGGGAAAACCGTTCCTGGGCCTTCGTTAAGGGCGCACCTGAAGTTATTCTCGACCGTTGCAAGCTGATCCGTACCGACCAAGGCGTAAGGGAATTGACTGAAAACGATCGCACCCGGCTGCTCCAGGCTAATACCTTACTGGCACATGATGCACTGCGCGTTCTTGCCGTCGCTGAGCGACCCCTGGATGACTTCAGTTTCGAAGAGGGCGTGGTTGTGAACGACACCGAGATCGAGCAGGGACTCACCCTTTTGGGGCTCGTAGGCCTACAGGACCCACCTCGTAACGAGGCGAAGGAGGCCGTAATCAAGTGCAAACGGGCCGGGGTCAAAACCGTAATGATCACCGGCGATCATCCCGACACTGCACGGGCAATAGGCCATGAATTGGGAATTCTGGGAAAAGGCGAAGAAGTTCTCGTAGGCGCCGAGCTTGACCGCCTGGACGACGAAGCGCTGAAGGAACGTGTAGCACAAGTTTCGGTTTATGCGCGGGTTACCGCCGAGCACAAGCTCCGTATCGTCCGCGCATGGAAGGCGCGGGGCGCAGTCGTTGCGATGACCGGAGACGGGGTTAACGATGCCCCTGCACTCAAGGAGGCGTCTATCGGTATCGCCATGGGTATCACCGGCACCGAGGTGACCAAGGAGGCCGCTGACATTATCATCACCGATGACAATTTTGCCTCTATTGTCGCTGCCGTAGAAGAAGGACGGGGCATTTATGACAACATTGCCAAAACCTTGGCCTATCTGCTAAGCGGCAATACCGGCGAATTGATCGTGATGCTGAGCGCGGTTCTGCTGGGCTGGCCGCTGCCGCTGTTGCCGCTGCATCTTCTGTGGATCAACCTGGTGACAGACGGCTTGCCGGCGCTCGCTCTGGCGACCGATCCGATTGACCCGGGCGTGTTGAATCGCCCGCCGCGACGTTCCCAAGAAACGCTATTCAACCGGGATTTCCTCACACTAACCCTGTTCACCGGCTTGCTGACCGCCAGCGTCACTCTTGGCGTGTTTGCCTATGAACTCTACATCGACAACAGCCTTGAGCAAGCCCGCGATGCCGCATTTACCGCCCTAGTAATCGCTGAGCTGCTACGCGCATTCGGCGCACGGAGCGAACAGCTCACCATTTGGCAGATAGGCCTGTTTTCCAATATGCGCTTGTTTCTGGTTGTGGCGGTGAGCTTCGCCTTGCAGTTGGCGATACACCATGTCCCCATGCTGCAAAAACTGTTTCAGATCGAGCCGGTGTCACTAAATCAGTGCATGGCCTGGATCGGAGTTGGATTCATACCGCTGATTGTTCTGGGACTGAGAAAAGTCATCCGTCGCCCCCGAGCGAAGAAGGTTTGAAATAAAATTGGGCCATAACGATTCAAAATCAGATTGTGGAAAACGTAACTCGCCACCAATGGATTTCAGAAGCGGCTTATTACAAAGCAGAAGCCAGAAATTTTGCACCCGGCAGGGAGCTTGAGGATTGGCTGGCAGCCGAAAAAGACTATGTAAAGATGCAAATTGCACTTTATCTGTCTATGGTTGAAGAAGATGGAGCTATGACCCTCCTGGGTCTACAACAACTGGCAAATTTGGTGGGAGTTGAAAACCCTGAATGTAACAATTTGAAAATCGAACTGATTCATTCCATTCAGAATGCGAGTCAGCATCGACCCTGCTTTCGAACGGATCCAAGCAAAACCTGTCAAGAAGAAGACTGTATATGGAGAGCTAAATGTCTCAAATTGATTGCGGTGTGGTACCGCTAACCGGAAAATACTGGTGTTTTAGCCAGACAGAGTAAGCGGCTCTTTTGCCTACCGTCTACGACTAGACTATAGGGTATGACAATGACAAATTACGTTCTCAAAAATACTTATACCTGCCCCATGCACCCCGAAATTCGACAGAAACATCCGGGAAACTGTCCTAAATGCGGAATGGCGTTAGAAAAAGCAGTGGATTCGACTCCCGAAATTCGTACCGAATATGTTTGCCCGATGCATCCGGACATTATCCGCAAGGAACCGGGGTTCTGCCCCAAGTGCGGCATGGCTCTGGAATCCCGCGACGTTTCAGGAAAGGAAGAGGAAAACCAGGAGCTTAGCGATATGCGCCTAAGGTTCTGGGTCAGTTTTGTGTTGTCCCTGCCGGTGTTTTTGGTCGCGATGCTGCATGATCTGATGCCGGCATTCGTCTCCGACTACTTATCCCTACGCCAACTCCAATGGCTGGAATTCGCTTTGGCCACGCCGGCCGTGTTGTGGGGAGGCTGGCCTTTTTTTCAACGCGGCTGGATTTCTGTGATTAATCGCCGCCTGAATATGTTCACCTTGATTGCGTTAGGCGTTGGCGTGGCCTGGATTTACAGCGTACTGGCCATTTTTCTTCCGCCGATTTTTCCGCCGTCGCTGCGCGATGAACATGGCGTGGTGGCGGTGTACTTCGAAGCCGCAGCCGTGATCACGACGCTGGTTTTGCTTGGCCAAGTGCTGGAATTGCGGGCAAGAAGCCGTACCAGCGCGGCGATTAAACTGTTGTTGGGTCTGGCTCCCAAAACCGCACGGCTTCATCATGCCGACGGCAGCGAAACGGATATTCCCTTGGAACAGGTGAAACCCGGCGATATCTTGCGGGTGCGTCCCGGCGAAAAAGTGCCAGTGGACGGTGTCGTACTCGAAGGGGCGAGTTCGGTCGATGAATCGATGGTAACTGGTGAGCCGATTCCGGTTGAAAAAGTGGCGGATCTGCCGCTGATCGGTGCGACGATTAACGGCACTGGGAGTTTGTTGATGCGTGCCGAGCGGGTCGGCAGCGAAACCTTGCTTGCCCAAATCGTGCACATGGTCAGTGAAGCGCAACGTAGCCGGGCGCCGATCCAAAAACTGGCCGATACAGTTTCTGGCTACTTTGTGCCCGCGGTGGTACTGACGGCCCTGATCACGCTCGTGGTTTGGTGGGCCTGGGGACCCGAGCCCAAATTGGCTCACGCGGTCGTGAATGCGGTAGCGGTATTGATCATTGCGTGTCCCTGCGCCCTGGGATTGGCCACCCCGATGTCGATCATGGTCGGTACCGGCCGCGGTGCAATGGCGGGCGTCCTGATTAAAAATGCCGAAGCGCTGGAGGTGATGGAAAAAGTGGATACTTTAGTAGTGGATAAAACCGGCACCCTCACCGAAGGAAAACCTCGACTGGTCACGGTCGAGGCGGTCAATGACTTCACGAAGGACGAGGTCTTGGCTTATGCGGCCAGTCTGGAACGAGCCAGTGAACATCCGCTTGCCGCGGCGATCGGCCAAGGCGCAGAAGAGCAGGGGGTAAAAGCATTGCCTGTCACTGAGTTTCAATCTCTAACCGGAAGAGGAGTGAAAGGGCTGATCAATGGCCGACGCGTGGCGTTGGGTAATGCGCAGTTGATGACGGAAGAGGGCATTACGACAGGCTTATTGGCAAACTCGATAGAGGCGCTGCGTCAGCAAGGGCAAACGGTAATGATTATCGGGATAGACGGCCAAGCGGCCGGCCTGCTCAGCGTAGCCGATCCGATTAAGCCCACCACCTTCAAGGCTTTAACTGATTTGCATAAAGAAGGCATTCAGGTGGTGATGTTGACCGGCGACAATCGCACGACGGCCGAGTTTGTGGCCAAAAGTCTGGGGATCGATCAAGTGCAGGCAGAAGTGTTGCCGGAGCAAAAAACCGAAGTGATCAAAAAACTACAGAGCGAAGGCCGTATCGTCGCGATGGCGGGCGACGGCATCAACGATGCACCGGCGTTGGCGGCGGCCCATATCGGGATCGCGATGGGTACGGGCACGGACGTCGCGATGGAAAGTGCCGGTATTACGCTCGTGAAAGGTGATCTGATGGGGCTGGTCAAAGCCCGCCATTTAAGTCGAGCGACTTTACGTAATATCCGCCAAAATCTGTTCTTCGCGTTTATCTATAATGCCCTTGGCGTGCCTATTGCCGCCGGCGTGCTCTATCCGTTTTTCGGTATTCTCTTGTCGCCGATGATTGCGGCGGCAGCAATGAGTCTGAGTTCGGTTTCGGTCATCAGCAATGCGTTGCGGCTAAGGCGTATCACACTATAAATGAGAGATTGACAGGGCAAAGGGGGGGAGAAGAGTGCATATTCATATTCCATCACAAACCAGCCGCTCCTTCCGATTGAAAACCGCCAACAGTTCCGATTCAAACCCAGGCCATTGATTCCGATACAATTACGCCAGTAGTGAATGTCGGTTTTTAGGTAAGACGAATTGGCGCTTTCGACCGAGGCTGTGTCAAAACGCAAAAATCCAAAAGCCTGTGGTTTGGTAATGCCTAATTTCGGACAAAATATTAGCCTTAGTGGAGCCAATCATTGATCTGTTGCCCCTCTCAGGCTGATCGGTGGAGTATTTTACATGTCAGGCAAGTTTAGTGATGAGTTTTGACACGGTCAGGGCCCTATGGCGACATTCGCTTTATATTTCTATACGGCTGCACATCTATAGATTGCAGACATTCATAGTTTGGAAAAGCCTCCGTTCAAATGCTCATGCCCATCTGGTCGGGGCGCAAATACCTCCATATATGCCAGAAAGCTTGTGTTTTTGACTTTATATGGTATAACGACCAATTATGGATACTTTACGACGTTCCAAAACTTGGCTTTCTTTTGTGCTAATCCTTACGGTACTTGGTCATTTCGGCCTTAGTCATGGGGAGTCGGCCTTTGTGCTGTGTTTTGGTGCTGACGGTCATGTCGCCGTAGAGCGCATCAGTCAAGATCATGGCGCCAATGCGGATAAAGCTACCCAGCACAAGGACGAGGCTAACGCCTATATCACGGACGGCGATTCACCCTGCACGTCGCCTTGCACCGATATCCCCATAGCCGGCGATGACCATGGCGCCCATGTTCCCTTATCAGTTTTATCTAAAATATCGCTCGATCTTGGGCTGTTGCCCCTATTTTTCCTTGTTTTTTTCCTCATACCCTACGCCAGGGTAATTCCACAGCGACATTTTTTTTCCGATCCTCTTTTCACGGATTCCCGGCTGCTTAGCCTACGCAGTACCGTTCTTCTGATTTAGCCCGCTCTTCATAGCCGTAACCCGCCGGCCGATGGCGCAGGTTTGCGCCTGCTTGTCTGCTCGGCGTTCGTTCCAATCCACGCTACGGAGAGACTATCCATGTGCTCGAATTATGCGCTGCCGTTCGGCATCGCCCTCAGTATCATCATTGCAGCCGGTCCAGCCGGCGCCGATCCGACAGACCAGAAAACGCCGCTCGTCCATCTGGAAAACCAGAATCAGGCGGAGCGCGATCCAAGCGCGTCCGACGAACCGGCCGGAACTTTGGTTATGCCGCAGGCGCTGGCCCTGGCCTTGACCCAAAACCCAGAACTCGCCGCCTTTTCCTGGGAGACCCGCGCACGGGAAGCGGCCGCTTTGCAGGCGAGCTTTTTCCCGAATCCGACTTTCGGCGCGAATGCGGCGAACTTCGGCAACCGCTCGATTCAAGGCTTCGACGGCGATGTGGTGACCTTGGAACTCAGCCAGTTGATCGAATTGGGCGGCAAGCGCGCGGCTCGAACGGAGGCCGCCGCCCTGACCAAAGAATTGGCCGATTGGGATTACGAATCCAAGCGCATTGATGTCCTAACCCAGGTCTCCCAGGCCTTCATTGAGGTGCTGGCGGCGCAACAACGTCTGTCGCTGACGCAGCAAATTCAGGAACTGGCGAATCAGATGCTGGTGATGACGTCCGCGCGGGTCCAGGCCGGCAAGGTCTCGCCCGTCGAAGAGACCAAGGCCAAAACGGCCCGCGCTTCGGTGCAGATTGAACTGATGCGCGCCCAAAGAGAATTGGAAGCGGCCCGAAAGCGTCTCGCCGCGAGTTGGGGCAGCGCCGCTCCCCGCTTCGAGGCGGTCGCCGGCGATCTGAACGCCATTCGTCCCCCGCCATCTTTAGAGTCGCTGCTGCAGCGGCTCGCCAACAATCCGGATTTGGCCCGCTGGGCTACGGAAATCACGCAGCGGCAGGCGCTGATTACGGTGGAAAAATCCAAGGCCATTCCCGATGTGACGGCAACGCTAGGGGCGAGCAAGTACCTGATGCCTAATGATTATGCGCTCGTCGTCGGTTTTTCGATACCGCTGCCGGCATTCAACCGCAACCAGGGCGGCATCCTCGAAGCCGAGCATCTGCTGACCAAAGCGGAGGAAGACCGCCGCAGCGCAGAGGTGAGGATTGCGACCGCATTGAACACCGCCTATCAGCGCTTAAGCGCCGCACATGCCGAGGTCTCGGCGCTGCGGCAGGAAGTTTTGCCCGGCGCGCAAAGCGCCTACGCTGCCGCCCGCGAAGGCTATCGTTTAGGCAAGTTCGGCTTTCTGGACGTGCTCGATGCGCAGCGCACCCTGTTCGGAGCCAAAACCCAGTACCTGCTGGCGCAGGCGGATTATCACAAGGCTGTAGCCGAGGTAGAGCGATTGATCGGCGGCGGTCTGGACGACGGTGCCTTGGCCAGTCTTAAACAGGAGGCATCGCAATGAAAACGAAACAGAGTTTGATTATTTCCGGATTGATCGCGGTCGGCATCGTGCTTGCCGTATTGATCCTGCGCCTAGAGCCGCCTACCCATACAGAGGAAGAAAGCGAGTCGCATGAAGCAAAAACTGATGATAACGGAGGTCCGCACGGCGGCAAGCTTTTCGTCAAAGGCGACTTCGAACTGGAAATCCTGCTCGCGGAAGACGAAGGCGAACCGCGCTTCCGCATTTATCTGTTTAATCAGGATAAGCCTCTGTCGCCGAATGCCGCCCAGGTGTCGGCGATAGTGACGCGGCCGGATGGCGAGAAGCAGAACATCGACTTTGTGTCGGAAAAGAATTTTTTGCAGAGCGCCCAGCCAATCGAGGAGCCGCACGTATTCGAGGCAACCGTGATTGCGCAGCATGATAGCCAGTCGCTGCAATTTTCCTGGGTTAAAGAAGAGGGGAAAATCAATCTGACCGATCAGCAGGTCAAGGAAGCAGGTGTAAAGACCCAGACAGCAGGTGGCGCGCGCATCAAAAACGTAGTGACCCTGCCGGGTGAAATTCGCTTCAATGAAGATAAAACGTCTCACGTCGTCCCTCGTCTAGCCGGTGTGGTCGAGGTTATATCCGCCAACCTCGGAGACCCGGTTAAGAAAGGTCAAGTGCTGGTAGTGATTGCTAGTACCGGACTGGCGGAACAACGTAGCGAGTTGCTCTCCGCACAAAAACGTCTGGAACTGGCTCGTGCCACCTTTGCGCGGGAAAAGCACTTGTGGGGGGCAAAGATCTCGGCGGAGCAGGACTACCTGCAAGCCCGACAAGTAATGAACGAGGCGGAAATCGACGTACATAATGCTCAACAGAAGTTGATGGCGCTTGGCGCAAGTCCAAATGTATCGGTCAACTCCGGTTCGCTCAACCGCTACGAGATTCGTGCGCCGTTCGACGGCATGATAGTCGAAAAGCATATTGCCCTGGGTGAAGCGGTCAAAGAAGATGCGAGCATCTTCACCATTTCCGATTTGTCGTCGGTGTGGGCCGAGATCATCGTATCGGCGAAGGATCTCAACGTGATCCGGGTCGGCGGGAAGGTTATGATCAAGGCCACGGCACTCGACTCCACGGCATCCGGCACGGTGTCCTATGTGGGCGCACTGATGGGCGAACAAACGCGTACCGCAACGGCGCGCGTGACGCTGGCGAATCCGCAGATGGCATGGCGACCGGGGTTGTTTATCACTGTCGAGATCGTAGCCAGCGAAACCGAGGTGCCGGTCGCCGTATCGTCTGATGCTGTCCAGAATGTCAACGACGAGCCCACGATTTTTGTCCGCGTGCCGGGTGGATTTATTGCGCAACCGGTCATTACCGGGCTTTCAGATGGCAAGTTTGTGGAGATTGTGAAAGGACTCAAACCTGGCACTGAATATGCTCTCAATGGCAGCTTCGTGCTCAAATCCGAACAGGGTAAAGAAGGAGCCTCACATGAGCATTAATGCAATAGCCAGTTTAGGTCGTTTAGGCTTGCCACTGCCCCGGGAAGCGGGCGCATCATTATTATTCATACGCAATGGAAAGAATTATGTTGATACTGAAAACCACCGCTCTTTTCCTCGTTACCGCACTTGCCGAAATCATCGGCTGTTTTCTGCCCTATCTGTGGCTCCGCAAGAGTGGATCCCCATGGTTGCTGCTACCGGCAGTGCTCAGCCTGTCGCTGTTCGTATGGCTGCTTACTTTACATCCGGCCGCCAGTGGCCGTATTTACGCTGCTTATGGCGGTGTTTATGTGGCTACCGCTCTGGTTTGGCTAAGAGTAGTGGATGGAGAAAGGTTATCTATATTGGATTGGATGGGGGCGGGAATCGCTTTGTTCGGAATGGCGATCATTGTGCTGGGCTGGCGCAGCGAAGTTTAGGCCATGATTTTATTGATTTCGTAAGGAAAACTACAGTGCAGGAGGCCCCCCATCATGTTTGAACGACTTATCCGCTTATCCATCGAGCACCGCTGGCTGGTTATCCTGGCTGTGCTCGCTATGGCGGCGCTCGGCATCTTCAATTACAAAATCCTGCCGATCGACGCCGTCCCGGACATCACCAACGTCCAGGTGCAAATCAATACCTCAGCGCTGGGCTATTCGCCGCTGGAGACCGAACAGCGCATTACCTATCCAATCGAAACTGTCATGTCGGGTCTGCCCCATCTGGAGCAAAGCCGGTCGCTGTCGCGCTACGGCCTGTCGCAGGTGACGGTGATCTTCCGGGACGGCACCGATATTTACTTTGCCCGGCAGTTGGTTAATCAGCGCATCCAGGAAGCCAAGGATAAACTGCCTGCCGGCATCACACCGGCGATGGGGCCTATCTCGACCGGCCTGGGGGAAATCTATCTGTGGACAGTCGAAGCCAAAGACGGCGCCAAAAAACCTGACGGTTCGCCTTACACGGCAACCGACCTGCGCGAGATTCAGGACTGGATCATCAAGCCGCAACTGCGCAACGTGCCGGGCGTGACCGAAATCAATTCTATCGGCGGCTTTGCCAAGCAATATCAGGTCGCGCCGGTTCCGGAAAAACTTGCTTCCTACGGCCTGACGTTGCAGGATATCGTGACGGCGCTGGATCGCAACAACAACAATGTCGGCGCCGGCTACATCGAAAAGCGCGGCGAACAGTATTTGATCCGTGCGCCAGGCCAAGTGCACTCGATGGAGGATATCCGCAACATCATTCTCGGCAATGTGCAGGGCGTGCCGATCCGGATTCGCGATGTGGGCGAGGTCGAAATCGGCCGCGAACTGCGCACCGGCGCCGCCACCGAAAATGGCCGCGAGGTCGTGCTGGGCACGGTCTTCATGCTCATCGGCCAGAACAGCCGTAGCGTTTCGCAGGCGGTCGACAAAAAAATGGGGGAGATTAACCGTACACTGCCCGAAGGCGTGCGGGTAGTCACCGTCTACGACCGGACGGTACTGGTCGATAAGGCCATCAACACCGTCAAGAAGAACTTAGCCGAGGGCGCGATCCTGGTGATCGTGATTCTGTTCCTGTTCCTCGGCAACATCCGCGCGGCCATCATCACGGCGTTGGTGATTCCATTGTCGATGTTGTTCACCTTCACCGGCATGGTGACTTACCAGGTTAGCGCGAACCTGATGAGTTTAGGTGCACTCGACTTCGGTGTCATCATTGATGGTGCTGTGGTAATCGTGGAAAACTGCGTGCGGCGGCTCGCCCATGCCCAGGAACAACAGGGGCGTTCGTTGACCCGTAGCGAACGCTTTCAGGAAGTGTTTATAGCCTCGAAAGAAGCGCGGCGGGCGCTGTTGTTCGGCCAGCTTATCATCATGGTCGTGTATTTGCCGATCTTCGCCCTGACCGGCGTGGAAGGAAAAATGTTTCATCCAATGGCTTTCACGGTCGTGATTGCCTTAGTGGGTGCCATGATTCTGTCAGTCACGTTTATTCCGGCGGCCGTAGCGCTGTTTATCGGCGACAAAGTACCAGAGAAAGAAAATGTTCTGATGCAGACGGCTAAGCGTCTTTATGCGGTAGCGCTGGATCAGGTCATGATTAACAAACCTGTGGTGTTGACGTTCGCTGTCGTCACAGTAATCCTGTCAGGTCTCTTGGCGACGCGTATGGGCAGTGAATTTGTGCCTAGTTTGAACGAAGGAGACTTCGCTATTCAGGCGCTGCGGATCCCCGGTACCAGTTTGTCGCAATCGGTCGCCATGCAGCAACAAATTGAACATTCTCTGAAACAGCAATTCCCGGAAATCGACCGGGTGTTTGCGCGGACGGGTACCGCCGAGATCGCCTCAGACCCGATGCCGCCCAACATTTCGGATGGTTACATCATGCTCAAGCCGCGAGGGCAATGGCCCGATCCGGAGAAATCGAGGGACGAACTGCTCGCTGCTATACAGACAGCAGCAAACAAACTCCCCGGCAACATTTACGAATTCTCCCAGCCTATCCAACTGCGCTTCAATGAGCTGATTTCAGGCGTACGTAGCGATGTCGCGATTAAAGTATTCGGCGACGATATGGCTGTGCTGAACGACACGGCGACTAAAATCTCATCGTTAACGGAGAAGATTCCAGGCGCTTCTGAGGTTAAAGTGGAGCAAACGACAGGCTTGCCTATGCTAACTGTCAACATTAACCGAGACAAAACCTCTCGTTATGGTTTAAACGTAGGCGATGTGCAGGATGCAGTGGCCACCGCGATTGGCGGGACAGAGGCAGGAACTTTGTTCCAGGGTGATCGTCGATTCGACATTATTGTTCGCCTACCGGAGAACCTGCGCAGCGATCTGGAAGCGATCAAACGATTACCGATTTCATTGCCGCGAGTGCAAGGCGGCGACGGTCGAGCCACCTATATTCCGCTTGCTGAAGTCGCAAATCTTGAATTAGCCCCAGGACCCAACCAAATCAGCCGGGAGAACGGCAAACGCCGGATCGTTGTAAGCGCCAACGTGCGTGGTCGTGACATCGGTTCATTTGTTGCCGAGGCCGGGCAGCGGCTTCAGCAGCAAGTCAAGATCCCGGCGGGATACTGGAGCACATGGGGCGGGCAGTTCGAGCAATTGCAATCGGCCACGCAACGCTTGCAGATCGTGGTGCCGGTGGCGTTACTGCTGGTCTTTACACTGCTGTTCATGATGTTTGGCAACGTCAAAGACGGTTTACTGGTCTTTAGCGGCATTCCTTTTGCGTTGACGGGCGGTTTGGTCGCGCTCTGGCTGCGCGATATTCCGATGTCGATCTCGGCAGCGGTCGGCTTTATCGCGCTCTCCGGTGTGGCGGTGCTCAATGGTCTGGTGATGATTACCTTCGTCCGTAGCCTGCGCGAACAAGGCATGTCGTTGGATAAGGCGATTGTTGAGGGCGCTCTCACGCGTCTCCGGCCGGTGCTGATGACGGCATTAGTGGCGTCATTCGGTTTCGTGCCGATGGCAATTGCTACGGGAACCGGGGCTGAAGTGCAGCGGCCACTGGCCACCGTGGTGATCGGCGGCATCTTGTCGTCAACGATGTTGACTTTGTTGGTGTTACCTATCCTATACTGGCTCGCGCATCGCAATGATAAACAACAAGCAGGTTCCGTGATACCGGGAAATATGCAGATTGGGTTTGATGAGGAGAGAAAGAGATGAAATCATGCAATCAATCAAAAAAATCCTGCGGTTGTGCAGAAGACAAACCGGATAGCAGTCAGTCAGTCGCATCAATACTTGCGAGTGGCATGACTTTCAAGATCGAAGGTCTGGACTGCGCCGAAGAAGTCGCCACTTTAAAAAGCGCGTTAGGCCCGATAGTGGGTGGCAGTAACAAGCTGGTTTTTGATATTTTAAATGGGCGAATGACGATTTTGCCCGATGCCGGACCTGTGGCTGAAAAAAACATCATTAAAGCGATTGCGGCAACTGGCATGAAGGCTACACGCTGGCAAGCAGGTCAGGCGCAAGCTGATGTAAAACAGCTTCACCGTTCGAAGACCGTTTATACCACGCTTAGCGGTTTGTTTATCGTTGCCGGCATGTTGATTCATATCACTATGGCCGGTGGTTTTAGTGATGTACAAACGTTTCTCAGCCATCCTGAAAACTGGTCTCTAAACTGGGAGGTTATCACTGACTATCTCACTAGTTTATTGAACACACACACCCGGCAAGCCATGCCTTTGCCTGAAAAAATCGCCTTTGGCCTGGCGGTGATTTTCGGCGGCCGGCATGTGGTTGTTAAAGCTTTGTACGCGCTGAGACGATTGCGTGCCGATATGAATTTGTTGATGACGGTGGCCGTCATCGGCGCCATGTTCATTGACGAATGGTTTGAAGCGGCCACCGTGAGTTTTTTATTTTCCCTGTCTCTGGCGATTGAAAGCTGGAGTATCGGCCGTGCCCGTCATGCCGTCGAAGCATTGCTGGATTTAGCGCCTTCGACGGTGACGGTCAAGGATGAAACCGGACAGGAACGCCGCATGTCCGCCGCAGAAGTCGGCATCGGCAGCAGTTTCATCGTAGCGCCAGGCGATAAAATCCCCTTGGATGGCGAGGTGATTAACGGCTTCAGTTCGGTCAATCAGGCGCCGATTACCGGTGAAAGCATTCCTGTTGCTAAGCAAGCCGGCGATGAAGTGTTTGCCGGCAGTATCAATGGTGAAGGAACACTGGAAATCCGGTCAAGCAAACTCGCCGCGAATACCACGCTGGCGCAGATCACGCGTATGGTTGGAGAAGCCCATAATAAGCGGGCGGAAGCCGAACAATGGGTGGATAAGTTTGCCCGCGTTTACACGCCGGTGGTGATGATCCTGGCGTTGGCCATGTTTATCATTCCGCCGTTGTTTTTAGCGGGCATCTGGAACGAGTGGTTTTACCGCGCCTTGGTGTTGCTGGTGATTGCCTGCCCTTGTGCATTGGTCATTTCAACACCGGTTAGTATTGTCGCGGCATTGGCCAGCGCCGCCCGGCAAGGCATTCTGATCAAAGGCGGCATTTATATCGAAGCGCCGGCCCGTCTGAATGCGATTGCCTTTGATAAAACCGGTACGCTGACCTGCGGCGAGCCGATCGTCACCGGTGTTTACCCGTTTAATAGTCATAGCGAAGAAGAACTGTTAAGCCGTGCTGCGGCACTGGAAGCTCGCAGCAATCATCCGCTGGCTAAAGCCATTCTACAATACGCGGAAAACCGGGGCATCCGTGTTGCCGGCGCCGACAACGTGACGGTTCTGCCCGGCAAAGGCGTCACCGGACTCTTTAATGGCGCTGATTTCTGGTTGGGATCGCGCCGTTATCTATTGGAACGTAGCCGGGAAGTACCGGAAATCAGTGAAAAAGCGATCGCGCTTGAACAGAACGGCCAAACCGTTATCGCGACTGGCAATGACCGGCACATTTGCGGCCTGATTGCCGTCGCCGATCAGCCCCGCGCGCAAATCAAATCGATTTTGCAATCCCTGAGACAAAAGGGAATCAAACATTTGGTCATGTTGACCGGCGATAATCGAGTTACGGCTAACAACATCGCGGCACAGATCGGTATCGATGAAGTACATGCCGAATTGCTGCCGGCCGATAAAGTTGAGATTGTCAGTCAAATGGTCGAAAAATACGGCCAGGTTGCGATGGTCGGCGACGGCGTAAATGATGCACCGGCCCTGGGCCGGGCCAATCTGGGGATTGCGATGGGTGTATTGGGCTCGGATGCGGCGATCGAAATAGCGGATATCGCCTTAATGGGCGACGACCTTTCCAAGCTTCCTTGGCTGATCGGACATTCCAAAAGAACACTGGCGATTATTCGGCAAAATATTGTTTTCGCGCTCACGATCAAAGCTGTTTTTGCCCTGTTAGCTTTTGCAGGGCTTGCAACCTTATGGGAAGCCATTGCAGCCGACATGGGAGCTTCTCTGCTGGTCGTTGCCAATGGGTTGCGGCTGCTACACTCAAAATAGGATTTTCTTTGAGCTATCGCAACCAAAAAAGTATCCGGTTTTGGATGACCGGAGGGATGGCTATGCGGTTTTACCCATCCTTTCCGGCCATTACCGTGTTCCATGCAGCCTTTGTCGATAGCTGCCCCTAATTTCGGATGGGCACAAAGCCTGTGACCGCCCTCTCTAGATTTTTCCCTACAGTCAATGATTAGGCTAAGATGTCAGACAAAGCATTCCTTCATTTTGCTGTACGCCAAGCTATTTTTTGGGCTCATGCCCCATCATAGGCATGTCCCCAGCGCAGCATCCGTCATCCATCATCATGTTGTGCATTTGCTGCATGTGCTGCATATGTTGATCCATCATCTGCCTGCGCTCTTGGGGTTTCTTTGTCTGGCGTATTTCGGCTAATTCCTTTTCCATTTGTTTCAGCTGTTCCTGCATTTCCTTTTCGGTCATTTTCTTCTGTTGTTCTTCAGCGGCAACCGTGAAGGGACTGTTCAATGTAATAAAAATCATCATGAATAATAGGGTGAATGTTTTCATGTTAACCTCCTTACGGGCTGATTAGAAAAGTGAGCGCTATAACTCGTGCCCACCTAGACCACAGTTGAAATATCCGGCTGCATTCTAATTCATTAGAGATTACAATTTTAGTAATAGTTCAATTAGTACAAATACCTAAATTTATTTATATTGATCCCCATCGGTAATACGAAAATCAATTTTGATTCTGAAAATACTCAATCAAAGCAGCCATACATTTAGATAAAAAAGGAATTAGCCATCAATCTGCTTGACAGATTGATGGCGTCCCTAAATTCACTATTTCGCTATGGCTTTTCCCCTGCCGCCAATTCACGATGCATTTTCGCCATTTCCAGGTTTTCCTCCGCGGCCTGACTGTAGATTCGAATCAGATTTTTGCAATGGACGTCGAATCCGATTGCCCGCTTACCCCACAACCACGGCTCGCGCTCGTAATGGCTCAGGATTTTCTTGTGTTCCTCAACCTTATTCTGCATTTCTTTCGCCACTTCTTCATAGTGTTGTGCCAGCACCTCGTGATCGGCTTTGGATTTTGCGTTATGAACCGCTTGATCCATGTCCATCGAGTGCGGGTTATATTCAGCGCATGAAGTCAACAGACCAAGTGCTAAAAACAAGATGATCAGCAATGATGTTTTCATGGGTTTTCTCCAAAATATCTCAATAGGTTAATGAAATTATTTTTCATATGATCAATATATCGTTCAGTTTTGCCTCCTTAAGCAAGTTTCGTTGTTGATAGAATATTGTTTACACAGAGCGTAAAGCGCCGGTATGACGATCAGCGTCAACAATGTCGATGACACCATCCCGCCCACCATCGGGGCGGCAATGCGGCGCATCACCTCCGAACCGGTTCCCGTTCCCCACATGATCGGCAGGAGACCCGCCATAATCGCGGCCACGGTCATGATCTTCGGCCTGACCCGCTCGACGGCGCCTTCCCGGATCGCGTCGTACAGGTCGGATTTGACCAGCGGCCGGTTTTCCGCCGTTCGGGTCGTCCTGATCCTTTCCAGCGCCTGATCCAGATAAATCAGCATCACGACCCCGGTTTCGGCCGCCACGCCGGCCAAGGCGATGAAGCCGACCATGACCGCGACGCTGAGATTGTAGTCGAGCCAGTACAAGAGCCAGATGCCGCCGACCAGCGAAAACGGCAATGACAGCATCACGATCAGCGTTTCGGTGATGCGCTTGAAATTCAGGTACAGCAGCAGGAAAATGATGAACAATGTCATTGGAACGGCAACGGCCAGCTTGGCTTTCGCGCGCTCCATATATTCGAACTGGCCGCTCCAGGTCGCGTAATAGCCGGGCGGAAACTTAACTTTTTCCAGCACGGCCTGTTGCGCGTCGACCACATAACCGCCGATGTCGCGACCCCGGATATCGACGAAGATGTAAGCGGAAAGCAGCGCGTTTTCGGTGCGGATGCCCGGCGCGCCTTTATCGAGGCTGACCTGCGCCAGTTGTCCGAGCGGAACCATCGCTCCTCCCGCAATAGGAACCAGAACTTGTGTTGCAATCATTTCCGGCGAATCGCGCAGTTCGCGCGGATAGCGCACAATCACATTGAAGCGTTCTCGGCCTTCCACCGTAGTAGTGACAGTCTCGCCGCCCAATGCGGTCGCGATCACCTCCTGAAAATTGCCGATGCTCAGCCCATAGCGAGCCAATTGCTTTCGATCCGGCTCGATGTTGAGGTAATAGCCGCCTGTAATCCGTTCCGCATAGGCGCTGGTGGTACCCGGCACGGTTTTGACGGCGGCTTCGATTTCGGTTGCGAGCCGTTCCATTTGCGTGAGGTCGGTACCGAACACCTTGATGCCGATCGGTGTCCGGATGCCGGTCGAGAGCATGTCGATGCGGTTTTTGATCGGCATGGTCCAGGCGATCGTGACGCCAGGCATCTGGGTAGCCCGATCCATTTCCGCGATTAGCTTGTCGGTGGTCATGCCGGGACGCCACTGGGCTTCCGGTTTGAGGTTGACCACGGTTTCGAACATTTCGAGCGGCGCAGGGTCGGTCGCGGTGGCTGCGCGCCCGGCTTTGCCAAACACCGATTCGACTTCCGGAAAGCCTTTCAGAATCCGGTTATGGGTTTGCATGATTTCCGCCGCCTTAGTGACCGACAAACCGGGCAGGCTCATCGGCATGAACAGCAAAGTGCCTTCGTTCAGTGTCGGCATAAACTCGCTGCCTAATTTCGACGCCGGATAAGCCGAGACGAGCAGAATGGCCATTGCAATACTGATGGTCAGCTTTTTCCAGCGCAATACCGCCTCGATCACCGGTTGGTACAGCCAGATCAGCAGTCGATTCAGCGGATTGCGATGCTCCGGCACGATGTTGCCCCGGATGAACAGCCACATCAATACCGGCACCAAAGTCACGGACAAAATGGCCGCTCCGGCCATCGCAAAGGTCTTGGTGTAAGCCAGGGGTTTGAATAGCCGGCCTTCCTGTTCTTCGAGCACGAAAACAGGAAGGAATGAGATGGTAATCACTAAAAGACTCAGGAATAATGCAGGACCGACTTCCTTGGCGGCGCTGATTATCAGGCCAAGACGGTCGGCGTCAGGCGGGGCGCGCTCCAGATGTTTGTGCGCGTTTTCTATCATCACGATCGCCGCATCCACCATTACCCCGATCGCGATCGCAATGCCTCCGAGACTCATGATATTCGAATTAATGCCGAGACCGTGCATTACGATGAAGGCGATCAGCACGCCGACCGGCAGCATCACAATCGCGACCAGAGCACTACGTATATGATAGAGAAACACGATGCAGACAAAAGCCACGACCAAACTTTCTTCGAGCAGTTTGTCGCGGAGATTCTCAATGGCTTTCAAAATTAACAGGGAGCGGTCATAAACAGGAGTGATCGAAACACCCGCCGGCAACCCCGGAGCAATTTCCTGGAGTTTGGCTTTCACATTCTCGATCACTTCCAGCGCATTCTGACCGTAACGGGCAATCGCAATACCGGATACCACCTCACCTTCGCCATTCAATTCGGTAACACCGCGGCGCTCGTCAGGTCCGAGTTCCACACGAGCAACATCGCGAATCAGTACCGGAGTTCCCCCTTCGGCTTTCACCACCAAATCCTCAATATCCCGGATGCCTCGCAGATAGCCTTTGCCTCGCACCATGTACTCGGTTTCCGTCATTTCGACCACGCGCCCGCCAACGTCACGGTTGCTTTCGGCGATCACACGGCCGATCGCTGACAACGGAACGGCGTAAGCCTGGAGTTTGCGCGGATCAGCGATCACCTGATATTGCTGTACGAAGCCACCGACACCTGCGACTTCCGCTACACCGTGCGCTTTGGTCAGCTGGTAACGGATGAACCAGTCCTGTAATGTCCGAAGTTCCGCCAGCGAATGCCGAGCGCTTTGCACCACGTATTGAAAAACCCAGCCGACGCCGGTTGCATCAGGCCCAAGACTCGGCGTGATCCCCTTCGGCAGACGGGCGGAAGCGAAATTCAGGTATTCCAGCACGCGCGATCGCGCCCAATACACATCGACGCCATCTTCAAATATCACATACACGAAAGAGGCGCCGAAAAATGAAAAACCGCGTACTACCTTCGAGTGAGGGACGCTCAGCATCGCCGTAGTCAAGGGATAAGTGACCTGATCCTCAACCACCTGCGGCGCCTGGCCGGGATATTCGGTATAGACGATCACTTGCACGTCCGACAGGTCAGGCAAGGCGTCGAGCGGGGTTTTCAGTACGGCATAAACGCCGGCGATCACGATAAAGCCTGTTGCCAACACCACCAGGAAACCGTTACGCGCCGACCATTCAATGATTCGTCCCAACATGTTACATTCCTCCTTGATGGGCCCGTTCTCCGGTCGGCGATGACGGTTCGAATGAGACGGCGCTGTTTTGTTTTGCATCAGCCGGCTCGAATGCGCTTACTGCAGCCTTCAGGTTACTCTCGGCATCGATCAGAAAGTTTGCTCCGACCACGACGCTTTCCTGCTCATGAAGTCCGTCCAGAATCTCGGTCATCTCCTCACCGCGAAGACCTAGCTTAACCGCACGGGGTTCGAAACGTCCTTCGCCGCGATCGACAAGCACCAGCGTGCGACGGCCGCTTTCCAGAACCGCGGATTTCGGCACCGCCAATGCCCGATGCATTTGGGCATCGATCTGAAGCTGGGCATACATCATCGGCTTTAACAGATGACCGGGATTGGCGAGTTCGACGCGTACCTTGACCGTTCGTGTCGAAGCATTGAGCGTGGGATAGATAAATCCCACTTTGCCGGTAAAGATTTTGCCGGGATAAGCGTCGAGGGTCACACGCGCCCTCTGGCCGAGCTTGATCGAGCCGATATCTTGCTCGTAGATTTCGGCGATTACCCATATCGTGGAAAGATCGGCGATTTTATACAGCGTATCTCCAGCCATGGCCCGTGCGCCTGCGATAGCCGTTTTTTCGATGATGACGCCGGAAGCAGGCGAACGCACGACCACCGTTTTGACAGCCTTACCCTGTCGAAGCCGCGCCAAATCGGCTGCCGAGATGCCCCAATTTTCCAAACGCTCCATACTGCTGTCCGCCAGGCTCTTCATGCCCTCTTGCAGCCAGTCCTGGTCCTGGGAGAGCATCGTCTGGCCTTTTTGTGCAATCAGATATTCGTGCTGGGCGGAAATCAAATCCGGGCTGTACAGTTCAAATAAAGGTTGACCACGCGCTACCCATTGCCCCGTGGCGTTCACATACAGTTTCTCGATAAAGCCGTCGAAACGGAGCGTCACGTTATGCAGCCGGCGTTCATCGGCCTCGATAATCCCGACGCTGCGCACCGTCTGCGCAATGTCGATGTTTTGCACTAACGTTGTTTTGACGCCGAGCCGCTGGATTTTTTCCGTGCTCACATGCAGTACAGAAACTTCGCTCTCTGTGTTTTCTTCCGCATAGACGGGTATGTAATCCATGCCCATCGAATCCTTTTTGGGTACCGGCGAAGTATCCGGAAGGCCCATCGGGTTGCGATAGTACAAAATTTTGCCTTCCTGATTTCGAGAACTGCTTTCGGAAGGGGCGGCCGGTTTTGTCTCTTTTTCGGATTGTTCGTAGACTGGAACATAGTCCATGCCCATTTCATCCTTGGCCGGTACCGGCGAAGTGATCGACGGGTTCATTGGATGGCGGTAAAAGAGCGGTTTCTTTTCGGCCTGTACCACCGGGGGCGGGGTAGAGGGAGCAAGCCTTGAAGTCAGCCAATAACCGCCGAGGACGCCCAGGCCGGAGGCCACGAGCGCTGTCCATAGTATGGTTTTGTTCACAATGCCTCCTTGCCGACGGCAGCGGCTAATTGCGCCAATGCCTGATGTGCTTCGGCCAGCGTCTGCCAGTACTGATTCCGGTAGTCAAACCAAGCATTTTCAGCCCGTATTACGCTCTGAAAGTCGGTCTTTCCGACCTGATAAGCGGCAACAGCGGCGGTGATCGTCTGTTCGGCGAGCGGCAGAGCGCTATTCTTCAACAGCTCAAACTGTTCTCGACTGCCCTGGTAAAGCGCCAGCGAGGCGTTGATTTCGGTCTGGATTTTCCGTTCCGCGTCATTCAGCGCATATCGCTCCTTGAGTAATTCGCTTTGCCGCTGATCGACGGCTTTGGCTTGTTTACGGTCGGTATAAATCGGCAACGTCACAGCGATCTGAAAACTAGCGAAATCGCTGCGGCTTTGGCCGTTCGGATTGTTTTGCCGGAACGAATAGGCAGTACCCACCGTGAAATCCGGATAATAATCTTTCTTAGCCAGCTCCAGCCGGGTTTGTGCGGCGTCGATGGCTTTCTTGCGCTCGGCCAGCAGAGGACGCGATTGCTCGCTTTGCTTTTGCAAGTCCCCGGCAGATCGGATATCCGGTAACTCAGTCGCTACCTCGTCAGGCAGCCGAATACCATGATCCGCAGGCCGGTTGAGCAAGGCGTTCAGGCGCGCCATTGCCGCACGATGCATGCCAATATGCTGCGCCTTTTCCTTGGCCAGTTTGGTCTGTTCCAGAAGCGCCGACAGAACATCCTGCTGAAGTCCTTTTCCCACCCGATATTGACTATCGGCAATCTCGGCCAGTTGCTTTAGCAGGTGTTCGGCGTCGTCGATAATTAGCAACGAACGGTGTATGAAAAGTAGTTGCCACCATTGCAGGGTAACCTCGCGAACGAGTTGAAGCCGCGCTTCCTCCGCCGTTTCCGCTATCGCTTCCGCCTCGAAGACCGCGGCTTTTTCCTTTAGCGCCAATTTGCCCGGAAACGGCACGGCCTGACTGATGCCGACCTCCATCATGGTGAAATCGTCTTTGTGAAGATTCAGTCCGGACGCGACCGGCAGCCAGAGCGCTCCAAAACTGACTGTCGGATCGGGCAAACTGCCTTCCTGCGAAGGAATTGCCGCCATTGCTTCGGCGCGTGCCTTGATCTCGGCAAGACCAGGGTTGTCTTCCAGAGCAATGCCGACCGCCCGCTCAGGCGTAAGGGGCTCATCGGCCAAGGGGGAATTTGAAAATAGTACGAACCAGCAGACTACCGGCATCACCAAGATGCGCCGCAGTCGCCGAAATATCACGGAAACCATGAGATTTTCCTTTCACAAACGAAAATAAGGCCCCGCACGGCGCGGAACCGCCCTAACGCTTTAAAAAGCGCGGTTTGATTTTGAGTGAAAGGCTAATTCAGAAGCGTACAGAAACGATAGATCAACAGAACGCGTCTGCCGATCGGCGGCGCTTTCGCGCGCGGAATAAGTGGAGTGGAAAAAAGGCACTGAAAAAGGTAGCCGATCAGCCCAATCAGGCAGAGAACGAAGATCGGTATTTGCGGTTTATCGATCTTAACCTCAAAAACCGGATTAGGATGAGAATCAAGACAGGGTTTGAAAGAGCAATCCTGATGGGGCATGGCTGAATGTCCGCCATGTTGTAAAGCAGAATGGTCCATTTCCCCGCATCCCGCAGGCATAGTACTGACTGAACTTTTGAAGACCGGTTCCGGCATCATGCAGGTATTCGAGATCAGCATAGAAAGCCAGCTCACCATCAATACGAGGATGAGTGAGACCAAATAAGGTCGGTTTTTGGGGGAACGCAACCGAATCAGCACAAAGGAATCATACCGTGAAAACTGAGTGATCTACACTACCACATCGGCCTTTTGACATCAAACATATTGTTTTAAAGCTATCCTTCGCAACTGGATTGTATTCAGGGGACCTCTATTATTAATGTCTTGCTCGAATCTGTTTTTCAGCAGAATGCTGCTCATCTAGCGGCTGAGATTTTGGAGGCATGTCCTGAGCCAATGAATTGCCCAATGCCTGCAGGCCTCTAATTAGCGCATCAATCATCCGAGTTTCATTGGGTTCTGTTTCGTTATTTGGCAAAAGTACAGCCTTAAATCCGTGTGTCATGAACGCCTGGAATCTTGCTCTAATTACCTTTGGCAAGAGTAAGGCAAAGGCATCAAAACTTTCGGCGGCCTGCTCTATTTCTCCCTGAGCATTTTTGCCCGGTGGATCAAATTGATTTCCAGTTTCGCCCTGATTTTGATTTTGGGCATTCTTTCCCCAGCTATTGTTCGAACCAACGTCTTGCTTAGTTTCATGAATAACCAATTTCGATGAGCCCGCATAAACAACACAATCAGGAGCCAAGGCTAAGGCTGTTGACAATAGAATCAAGAAGGACAAGTTTTTGCTCATCAACATCCCCTTAATAATTAACGACAATTGAAACTGGGGTTGACTCTACCTTGGCATCATCAAGAGCTGTGATAGTGACATTCGCTGATTGAGGTGTACCGGTTTTGCCAAAGCTTATTCGGTAAGATGTTGCCCCGATCGGTTGGTCATTGACCTGCCAGGCATAGCCAACAATCTTTCCATCCGCATCTGTGCACTTGGCCTCCGCATAAACCACGTAAGCGTTTGGAATGGCAGTTAACTGGCAGGAAGGTGGCTGGTTCGGCACTAGTTGCAACTGCTCCGTTACGGTAGCTGTTTCACCCATCTTGCTATTCAGCGTGTAACTGATGGTGTGATCACCTGGCGCGGTAATGGTGGAGACCATATAGCTTCGATTGGTGTACTCGTCGATCGTTGTACCATCGATCTTCCAAATCTGATTTACTACCGAATCCAACGGGTGTCCACCGTAAATGGTCGGGCGAACAGTCACAGTCATTGGGGCACGTTCATAGATGTTCGATTTCCCAATCTTAATCGTTGGCGCATAAGGAGCGGCAGGCTCTGCAATGACATGCTGGGTCAATAGGGTTTGATGTCCACGAGTATCGCGAATCGTTACTGTCACATCATATTCTCCGGCAAAGATTACCTGTCCAGTTGCACGATTTGGGAATGCATCGTTTTGGCGTCCATCTACATTTTGCGGGAAAGACCATTCATAAGTTAGACCTTCAAAACGACGTCCCATATCAGGCCGATCATGTGTAACGATCAGATTGATATCCGATGGAGCCTGTATCGTTTGCTGTTTGAGCGCAATCGAGAAATTCGGCCATACGTATTCCCAAGGGACATAGTTGAGCGTGGCTTCCTTGGTCGTTGTGTCCTTAAACCCATCAACCCAAGCTCTGAACAAGAGGGGCTTGCGATTGGCCAAATCAGATTGGGAAGGAGACCAACTTAAAGTATCCCCTGGTACGGTACTGCCATTGGGTAATTGCCATTCTGACTTAATGGCGTGAACACTTTCCATCGCCCCCCAGGAAGGTTTTACAACGCCTTCGTATTGGTAGGTTTTTCCAACTTCGACATCACGAGGACCTTTTAACATTACTGCAGGCGCAACAGGGGTTTTAACCACCAAGTAATGTCGAGCTACGGACCAGGCATTCTTGTCATCTGCACGCGTATCTGAAGGTCTAGACCTCAAGGTTATATTTACTTTGCCTTCCAACTCCTCGGTAATTGCAACAGAAGAACCATCGGTTGTGGTTTTGCCGCTTGGCGCTTCAACGATCCATTCATTGACAGTGTCATTTGTAAGCTGCCCATCTCGAAACAGTTCAGCTGTCAACAATGCGGTATAGCCTGGCGATACGTGTCGAGGCCCTGTTATCGCTGATTCCAGCTTCGAATAAGCCCAAACTTCTGCAGGAGTGGTGTAGCTTTCCACCTGTGTGTTCTTGTTGATCATCTTGGCGCGAACCTGACGTTTGCCCGGTGATTGCATGGACACCGTTCTGCGAGTCGTGTTGGACTTTTCGATCGCTGTCCAGGTCAAACCATCGTCTTCACTTTCTTCCCAGGCGATCTCCTTCAAGGCAACGCGGTTGTCCTGAGTCAGGATAAGGTTCAAGGTAAAAGTTTTTGGGGCTGGGCCATCCAGCGACGTGCTGGTAATTTGACCTTCGATTGGTGAACCCTTAACAACTTCAATATAGCGAGTTGGTGAGCTTAATGTAGTATTCAGACCATTCACATTAGTCACTAATTCGGCTATAGCTGTCAGCTTCATAAAGAGGTTGCCGGCAGGATTGATTTGAAACTCCGCCACCCCATCTGTTAAGTCCAGCATGTCTGTAACAGGGACTTTTACGCTTTGCGTATTAGTCTGAGCAACAATTTGGGCACGCCACTGGCCCATCGTAGCAGCGGAATAACTCATCACGTTATTGATGTATTTACCGACATTGACGCGCACTGTGATGTTCTCGGTATCCGGAGTAACTTTAGGCGCATCTAGGGTTAACTTCATATTGCTCTCGGCGCCACCAACCGCGGTGATCACTTTTTCGGTGTAAACCGACGGATAATCTTGCCAGGCAATCCGAAGCGTAACCGGCCTTTGTTCCAGTAGGCCAAGGTTTGGCGTATAGATCCAATATGAGCTATCGCTAACAATATCGTTACGAACAAAGTCTTGTTGCGTATCAGTGACCGTAAGCTTAATTTTGGCGTTTGTCGGCACACCGGCAGAAATTGTGGCTCTGGTAATCGGCTGATTTAACGGAACGTAATATTTGCCGTCGCTGATCGGATATCCACCCTTCAGCTTGATGGTAGGCGGAGGAATATCATTGACAGTGATGAGCTGTTCGCCTGATACAACAGCAGACTTCAGGCCGTCGGCGAAAACACGACTGACAGCGTATGAAATGGTCTGAGTACCAATTGTCCCAATCGTGCCGGTAACTTTGTACTGATTGAACGCCAAAGTTTTCGTTAATCCGAAGTCATCCTGGAACTCGGCGATGCAAGTCCTTTTACTTTTTGCCGCTTCAGCTTGTGCAGCTGATACATCAGAATACAAGGTACAAGTAGTCCCCGAGTCTTGGGTAAAAACAAGACTTAGCTTTTCAACGCCAACATAAATGTTGGTATCGCCTGTAAATTTGAATGTCGGCTGGATCAAGGGATCAACATGGACAGTTTCAACCAAAGGCTCCGAATCGTAACGAGTCCCTTTTATCCAACGCGATATTATGACCTTGACCTCAAAATCACCTGGAGTACCAGGATGACCTGATAACGTTGGCAATCCGTTGGTGTCTATCCCCGGCGCCATATCTGATAAAGTCGTGGTCATAACCACATAGCATTTTCTCTGGTTTGCCTCTGCTTCTGCTTGTATAACAGTGAGAGGACAAGCCGTATCTGCTGATGGTTGTAATGATGCATCGACACGACCTTCAGATTGGAATACAGAAGTTGGGGAAACCATCAAATTAGGCATAGGCGGTTCTTTGACCAAAAATGATTTGGCTTGAACTTTCGTGCCGCTGTTTCCTGTAATGCTTAGCTCTGCAGTGTAATAACCTCCAGGCAAACCATTTGTGGTAACTGATATCGGCAGATCGAGGCCTGGAACAAGCGAACCGAGATCTTTCGTATCAACAACTGATGTTCCTTTTTTTATGACCAGGGAACTAGTCATTGGCGCATTACAACCATACCCCTTATAGGTTGTATCAAAGGTTATGTCCTCATATGACAAGACACTTGGGACATTTAGGGAAGCGATAACAGCTGGGACACATGCAACTTCAATGGTTTGAGTAACTACGCCCATTTTGAGCATTTGCGTTCCATTCGATTTTTGGATTTCCGCAGTGACAGGAAAACTGCCACCGTCGGTGATAATGCCCGTCAAATAAGGTAAGGAACCGGAATTATTCTCGGTCATTCCAGGAGGAATGCTCATGAACTTGACATAACACAAACTTGGATCGGCTAGGGCTGCAGCAAGATCGGTCGTGAATGGACAATTAGCCGCTGGAGGATTAGAAAGCGAAGCCTTAACCTGAGTATCCTGGCCTACTGTAATATTTAGGCTAGGCGTAATAGTTAAGATCGGCAAAGCCACTGGATCGACAGAAAAACTTTGCTGCCATGAATCACCATCTGCATAGGTAATCACATCATTAACCATATTCAGATTAAAGATATATGGCCCACCCACCGAAACAGGCAAAGGATTGATCGTAAACGTCTTGGTAAGGTTATTCCCAATTCCAGGCAAGAAAAGATTATCAATCAAGAAAACTTGGGTACCGTTTCCATCTTTTATATCCAGATTAGTAGTAACGCCCGTAGCACATTGCGGAACACTATAGTCGACAATGACATTTATGGGTGTTTGCTCTAAATTGCTAGAGGCAAGACTGACACCGTTGATGTAATTTTTGCAGTAGATATAAATATCCCCAGTTCCGTTAAGCATTGCCCCGACTTTATCACTGACACTATAAGTAAATGTGAAGTGACCTGATGTTGCACCATCACTTGGCGGGGTATAGGTAAATTTGTCGCCACCACTTATGGACACTAGCCCCTTACTGGGCTGCGTCAGAATTGCAAAAGTGAAATTATCATCCTGTCCCGCCTCTTTATTAGGATCTGTTACTGCAGGCACTTGAGCTGAACTTGCAGTGGTCGAGGTTGGCGATGTCAATATCAGCGATGTCACTGTTGGCGCTCGATTGGCATAACCAGATACTTGATTGCTGTCAGCGCCGACTAGAGCTCCAACAGTGGCTCTTACAGTGTAGTAATAAACGGAAACACCGGATACGCTGTTGTCAGCGTAGGTGATGGATGGCGCGGTGACAGTGCCTAATTTAGTAGTGGCACCTGTTGATGTTGCTGAACGCCAAATTTCATAGGATGTAGCATCGGCAACGGCAGACCAATCCAATTTAATTAGATCGGTAACCGTCCCCTGAGTTGCCACCAAGTCCGATACAACACCAGGAACTTTTCCCCAGCCTTCGGCCTGATCTGAATCAGGCGAGACACCCAAGATGTTTTTACCTACTACCGTATAAAAATAATGGGTAATACCTGAAACGGTCGTGTCATCATAGGTTGGCGATGTGGAAGAACCGATGAGAGAGCCTTTTGTTCCGGCAGAAGCAGACCTGTAAATGTCATAGGTTGATGCGGCAGAATCAGCATTCCAGGTAATAGTCGATTTGCCATACAGAGTACCTTGAGTAGCCGTTACCCCGGTAATTTTAGAAACCGGAATTACCGCAATACCCATGGCCTCATTACTGGGTAGTGATTTGACAGTACCAACAACAGTCTTAACCGTATAGAAATACTGGGTCATGCCAACAGTCGTGGTATCTTCATAATAACCTGTCGCCAGGACACCGGTAGTAGTGATCAGCGTTGCGGTTCCATCGGACGACGTTGCTCGCCAGATTTCATAGCCGGTAGCATCGACGTTTTTAGTCCAAGTCAACCCAACTTTTGATTGAAGCGTACCTTTCGTTGCCGTCAAATCGGTAATTGTTGTTGGAGCTTTCCCCCAGCCTTCGGCCTGGGCGGAATCGGGCGCTGTACTGATCAGGTTTTTAGCAACGACGGTATAAAAGTAATGGGTTGATCCGGAGACGGATGTATCGTCGTAGGTATTCGTCCCAACGGTAACAAAAAGTGTCCCTTTGGTACCCGAGGTTGTAGAACGGTAAATGTCGTAACTTGCCGCAGCGGAATCGGCTTTCCAGCTGACTGTAGATTTTCCGTAGAGAGTCCCTTGTGTTGCCGTAACGCCGGTTACTTGTGAGACTGGGACGATCGCATACCCCATCGCTTCATTACTTGGAGCCGAAACCGTAGTCCCAACTACGGCTTTAACCGTGTAGTAATAGCGCGTCATTCCGACAGTCGTCGTGTCTTCGTAATAACCAACAGCCATAGCACCGACTGTGCCAATTTGAGTGGCAACACCGCCTGACGTTGTTGCTCGCCAGATTTGATAGCCGGTGGCATCTGGATTTTTAGACCAACTCAAACCAACCTTATTCTGCAAAATGCCTTTTGTGGCCGTTAAGTCGGTAATGTTGGTTGGAACTTTCCCCCAACCTTCTGTCTGAGCCGAGTCAGGAGACGTGAACAAAGCATTCTTTGCTACAACCGTATAGAAGTAATGGGTTGATCCAGAAACGGTCGTGTCGTCGTATGCCGTTCCAGTAAAGCCGGCGCTGATGATGCTGCCCTTGGTTCCAGCCGAAGTAGACCGGTAAATGTCATAACTGGTAGCAGAAGCAACGGCAGTCCAGCTAACCGTTGATTTCCCGTAAAGCGTACCTTGGGTTGCGGTTACATTTTGAGGTTGGCCAAGGACGCTAACGGTCGCAGAAGCAACAAATGTAGCACCTGCCATATCAGTTACGCGGTAGGTAAATGAGTAACTGCCGCCGGTACCGCTCGAAATAGGGGTGTAGCAAACCTTGTTTGAAACAATTGAAGCCGTACCCACAGTTGGCTGAGTAATAATCGAGAATGTGAATGTATCGCCTTGCGAAGTATTAGCATCCGTGACGGATGGTGTCACACACTGCCGTGCACCGCCGACCACAGTGGAAATATTTGCAGAAGATGCGGTTGGAGCAAGGTTGGCATGGCCAACGTTTTGATTACTCCAAGGGCCGGGGCCATTAATGTTCTTTGGGATAACGGTGTAATAGTAAAGCGTAGCTGTATATTGCGTGTCGGAGTAACTATTGGTAGTCGTATTTGCAATCAGAGCCCCAAGTGTCCCAGATGCTATCGAGCGATAAATGTCATAGCTTGTAGTCGAAGTTGATGGTGACCACGACAAATTGATCGCATTGGTAATTGTTCCGTCAGTCGCACTAAGATTTGAGATTTGCGAGGGTGGCGGTGTTGGATTGGTCACCGTTCCGGAAGCCGTTCCATTCAAAACGCTACCCGCTTTATCAGTGACCCTGATGGTGAAACTGTAACTCTGTGTTGGGCCTGAAGCGGGAGGGGTATAACAAACCTGATTGCCGGATACGTATGCACTACCAACGGCCGGTTGAGAAACCAAAGAGTAAGTAAGGACTTCTGGAACTGAAGTGTTTGGTTGGTACTGGTTTGGATCAGAGACGCTTATCGTAGTACATACCGTGCCGCCACCAATAGTAGACCCCGGCATTGAGGCACTTAATGCCGTTGGAGGATTGTTGGCCCAGCCACGGTCGGTATAGCCATTGCACCATAAATAGAGTGATGGACTTGCAACTTCCATGTAATAGTCGTAACTTTGACCAGGAGTTCCACCGGTATCTTCCGCATACAGGTAATAATATCCACCGGGAACATATCTAGAGAAATAAAGCGTCCACGTAGAGGCTGTAGGGAGCTTCCTATAATGCAACTCATAATGGTTGTAACTTACATAGGTACAACTACCTCCTGAAACAAACGAATGAATAACCTTATTAATCTGGGTTCCATCAGTCGCAGTGGAGTTAATAATCGCCTTTGCATTCCCAGCAAACAGTATTGCAAACAGTAGCAGTAAAGCAGAAAAAACTTTTCTGATTTTAGATGGCATAGCCGATAAACCTTTGATGAGAAATTAGTAGTCGATAGTGATGGATACTGGGACCGATGGGTCTTTCGCATCATCAATGGCGGTAATAGTGGCTTTGGCTGATTGAGGCGTACCGGTTTTGCCAAAGCTTATTCGGTAAGATGTCGCGCTGATTGGCTGGTCATTGACCCGCCAGGCATAGCCAACAATCTTTCCATCCGCATCCGTGCACTTGGCCTCCGCATAAACCACATAGGCGTTTGGAATGGCAGTTAATTGGCAGGAGGGCTTTTGGTTGGCGACTAAATGCAGCGAGTGGCTCACGGTAGCTGTTTCACCCATCTTGCTATTCAGCGTGTAACTGATGGTATGATCACCTGGTTCGGTAATGGTGGAGACCATATAGCTTCGATTGGTGTAATCATCAATCTGCAAGCCATCGACTTTCCATATTTGGCCAACAACTGAATCAAGAGGATGTCCTCCATAAATGGTTGGACGGACTGTTACAGTCATTGGTACACGATCATAGTAATTGGACTTTCCAACTTTAATTGTTGGTGCATAGGGAACGGCTGGCTCTGCAACGACATGTTGGGTCAATTGAGTTTGGTTCCCTCTGGAATCGCTAATCTTGATCGTGATGTCATATTCACCTGCGTATACCGCCTGCCCAGCCGCACGGTTTGGGAATGCTTCGTTTTGGCGGGCATTGACATTGGTAGGGAAAATCCATTCATACTTCAAATCCTCAAAGCGCCTATTCATTTCAGGACGATCATGACTTACGATGAAGAACAAATCCGCCGGCGCCTGGACAGTTAATTGTTTAAGCGCAACCGAGAAGTTAGGCCAAACATATTCCCAAGGCACATAGGAAACGGTGGATTCCCTGATTGTGGATTCCTTGAATTCATTAACCCAAGCTCTAAATTTCAAAGGCTTTGGATCGACCAAATCAGATTGCGAAGGCGACCAATCAACTTCATTACCAGTAACTATGCGACCATCAGGCAACTCCCATTCCGACCCGATCGTGTGAACACTAGGAACATTGCCCCAGGAAGGACGTGTTGTACCTACATAGTGATAGGTCTTTCCAACTTCCACATCTCGTGGACCACTTGCTGAAACAGAGGGATAACTGGGGATTTTTGTCGTTATGACGTGGCGATCAATAGTCCATGCGTATTTATCATTTGCATTGGTATCAGACGGTCTGGCTCTTAACGAAATAAGGATTTTATTTTCAGTGCTGTCATTGATGGTTACGGTTGGTCCAGACGTTGTTTCGGCTCTATCGTGATACTCAACAACCCAGTCATAAATTGCGGCGGCGGTTGCTTTTCCATCGCGATAGAGTTCAGCACCAATTGTTACTGGGTAACCAGGTGCAACATGGCTTGGGCCAATAATGTTTACGTCGAGCTTAGAGTATGCCCAAACCTCTACAGGTGTGGTGTAACTTTCAATGCCAGTTTTACTGGCCATTTTTACCCGAATCAATTTGCGGCCGGGTGTTCGCATTCCGATACTGACTCTAACTCTAACAGGGCTCAACGCTTCAATTTCTTGCCACGTGTCGCCGTTATCTATACTTTCTTCCCAGTGGGTTTCTTTTAATGCGACCTTGTTATCGACAGACAAATCAAGATCGAGCGTGAACACCTTCGGAGCAGGCGCTTCGAGTTGTTTCGCGATAATGATTCCAACCAAAGGCGCAGTATTGACTATGCCAACATATTTAGTTGGTGACTGAATTGGGTAATGTAATCCATCGATTGACGAGACAATATCGGCTGACGCTGATATCTTCATAAACAGTTTATTAGCTGGATTTAATTTGAACTCGGCCTCGCCATTCACTAAATCAACGACATCAGATACAGGTGATCTAGCTGAATTATTTGTTTCAACGAATAATTGACCTTTCCAATCACTCAGCATTGTTTTGTCATAAACAAATCCGGCAGCGGTGTATTGCCCAATTTTTACCTTGGCTACTAATTCGTCTGTGCTATTGGCTCTCTGCGGAACTTCGACATGGAGCTTCGGAGTTCCTTGTGGCCCACCAACAACTTTTAACAACTTTTCACTGAAGACAGATGGGTAATCCATCCATGCAACTCGAACTTTGACCTCACGTTCCTGAAGTAACGGTAGATTTTCTGTGGCTAACCAAAAGGAACTGCCATTAGTTACGTTATTTCTAGTGATGGGTTGAACGCCATCATCGGAAGTAATTTTTACCTTGGCTGAAAGGATTGGATTTGTGGATACGGTTAGGCGTGTGAAGGCAGAACCGGACTGAAGAAAATATTTGTCCTCAGCAATTTTGGCACCTCTGGAAAAAGCCATTCCAGGAGCTGGTGGTTCTGTCACCTGAATAGTATGAGAACCAGTCCCCAATTGAAGAGCCATTCCATCCGCATATATTCTGCTTACTGAATAAGAAATTAGTTTTTCGCCGACTGCCGCAAAAGTCCCATTCAGTTGAATAGAGTTTAAATTAACTGTTGGCTTTAAATCATAAGGAATGGTGAATGTTGCGAGACAAGATTTCTTGCCAGCAATGGCATTTTTTAATGCATCGTTATAGTTCAAAAACAAATAACAATTGGTACCGTCAGTCTGTTTAAGCTCTAAATCAGACTTGGAAACGCCAGTAAACATTTCTGTGGCTCCAGAAAATGCAAAGACTGGAATGCTATAACCTCTAACTACAAGCGTTTTTGTTACAGGCTTTGAATCGTATCGTTGACCATCAACCCAACGTGACACATTCAAGCCAATATCAAAACTCCCCAACTGCGAAGTGTATCCAATTACTGACGGCAACCCATTGCTATCGATAACAGTTTGAAGCCCTGGAACCGAATAGTTGAAATAAACAAAACATTTTCTCGGATCGTTTTCCGCATCGCTTTGTGTAGAGGTAAGCGGGCAGCTTTTGTCCTGAGAAGGAACTACCCCGATTGAAATTTTGGTTTCCCCTTGATCAATAAGTGAAGGCGAAATTGAAATAGATGGCAATGGGGTTTGTTTAACATTGAAAGCAAATGTCTTCGTTGCAGCTCCTTCTGCACCTTGAATTGATAAGTTAGCGGTATAACCACCTTCTGGCAAACCCTGACCAATCAATGAATAATCAAGATCACTACCAAATTCTGTGAGGGTAATTGGACGTGACTCAACTGTACTTCCATCCTTATTGGCTGTTAGGACAAAATTAGCGGATAAAGCATCATTACAAGCCAGCGCATCATAATTGAATTTATAGGTAGGTTTTATATATGGCAGTAAGTTGGATGTCGTGGAAAATGAATTAATTGTTGGCTGAGGACACGAAGCAGTTATAGTTTTTGATACCTTGCCGACGACCAATAATTCTTGGCCGTTGAACTTACTAACCGTGGCATCAATAGCATATTGACCTGAGTTTTGAATAATGCCATGAAGCGAAGGGAGTGCGCCGGAATTATCTAGCGTTAATCCATCAGGCGGAGTTGATAACTCAACCCCGCATTTCGATGCATCTGTCAGAGCAGTATTTTTATCATTTGTAAATTGGCAATTAACAACTGATGGGTTCTGCAAGGAAACATCAATAGTATCCTGGCCATCAATTACGGAGGTTGACGGCAATATTCCCATAACCGGCAAATTAACCGGTTTCACAACCAGTTGAGCGGATTTTACGTCTTCACCTATATCTGTTGATATATGAGCCTTAACGGAAAAAGTACCTGATTTAGATAAGCCTTTAGTATTGAATAAGGCAACATTACCTATGCCAGTGGTTATATTTTGTAAAACCGTAGACGACACGGAAACATTATTATTATCAAGGATATTGATATCAATCTGTTTTGTTTTTGAACATGCCGGGATTGAGTAAGTTATTGAAGAAGAAAATTCCGTTGCAATCAGAACAGGTGTTGTTGGTGAAAGCGCTGAAATAGAAGGCGCTGTACACGAAACATTTACAGAACCATTCGCGGTAAAAGTTTGACCACCTCGATCAGTAACAACGAACTTAAACGACAATGTGCCTGAAAAAAAACCATCCACAGGAGGTGTATATTTAAATTTCCCATTATTAATACTTACCATTCCGGAAGTAGTTTGTTCAGTAATAGCGAACGAAAGATTTTCGCCTTGTCCAGCATCAATATTAGGGTCGACGACGATGGGCGATGTTTCCGTGCTGGGAACATAGGATGTTGTGGATAGAGTGACTGATGCCGATGTTGGGGCTGCATTTGCGAATCCCTTTGCCTCATTCCCTACTGGCCCAACGGCTTCTCCAACCTTCGTTTTAACGGTGTAGTAGTAATACGCAACACCCTGCGTTGTTGAGTCAACAAAATTTGACGATGTTGGATTGCCTATCAGAGACGCTGAACCACCACTTGCGGTACTTCTCCAAACTTCGTAGCTCGAAGCTTCTGGATCTGCTGTCCAGCTTAATGATATGGCACCAGTGACGGTCCCAAGGCTTGCGGTTAATGTGGAAATTGGCGCTGGCTGCTTGGACCACCCAGCAGTTTCATTTCCTGCGGGTCCAACAAGCGCACTAACTTTTGTCTTGATGGTGTAGTAATAGGCGCTTCCAGGGAGCGCATTGTTGTCATCGTAGGAAGTAGTCGTACTGACGGTTCCTATTAGAGAGCTGGCGCCTCCGGAAGAGGTTGCTCGATAAATCTCATACCCGGTTGCATCAGGAAGGCTGACCCAAGTTAATTTAACCTTGGCAGTTAAAGTTCCCTGTGTGGCAGAAAGCGTATTGACTGCCGCGGGCAACTTACCCCAACCCTCGGTTTGAGAAGAATCGGGAGCGCTACCGGTGCCGTTCTTGGCCACAATCGTATAGAAGTAGTGAGTGCCACCAGATGCAGAGCCGTCATCGTAGCTATTGCCTGTTTGGTCTACAGCGATAACGCTGCCTTTGGTACCGGCGGTCGATGATCGATAGACATCGTAATTAAGAGCACCGGTGGCCGAGGACCAAGAGACAGTCACTTTGTCATAGTAGGTGCCTTGTGAGGCTGTGAGTCCGGTTACCTGAACTGGGGCCGGTTGTTTCCCCCAACCCGCGGCTTCGTTACCAGCCTGACCTTCAACCGTGCCCACCAGGGTCGTCACTTTGTAATAGTAAGCATTACCAAATCCTGATGTGGAATCGGTATAGCTTGCTGTTAATGAAGCACTTAGCAAAGTGAATGCGCCACCTGAAGAATCCGAACGATAAACTTTATAGCTAGTCGCATCGGGCACGGCTAACCAGGATAATTGGACGGCATTGATGACTGTGCCTTGCGTAGCAGTAAGCGTGTTGATGGTTGCCGGAAGCTTACCCCAGCCTTCGGCTTGGGAAGAATCGGGAGAACTGCCGGTGCCGTTTTTAGCCACAACCGTATAGAAGTAGTGAGTGCCACCCGTTGCCGTTGTATCGTCGTAGGCAAGGATAGATAGGCTGGATGCGATTAGAGTCCCTTTAGCGCCTAAAGCCGTCGAACGAAAAAGATCAAAGGATCCCGCATTGAGGGAAAAAGACCAGGAAACCCTTACCTTGTCATAGAAAGTGTCTTGAGTTGCAGAAACCCCCGTGACTTGGATAGGAGCGGGTTGCTGTCCCCAACCTACTGCCTCATTACTCTTAGAACCCTCAACGGTATCAACCATAGCTGAGACCTTGTAATAAAAGGCAATACCAAAGGTAGATGTCGAATCTGTAAAGCTTGGTGTTGGTGAATTTCCAATCAGAGTTAATGTACCGCCTGAACTGGAAGCGCGATAAATGTTATAACTTGTCGCATCGATTACAGCCGACCAAGACAAGTTGACCGCGTTGAGTCCGGTACCTTCCGTCGCCGAGAGTGTGCTGATAGCACCAGGAACATTCATCCACCCTTCGGATTGGGTGGAGTCTGGTGAATTGCCCATGGCATTCTTTGCAACGACTGTGTAGAAATAGTGAGTGCCACCGGTTGCAGCTAAATCATCGTAGCTTAGTCCTGATAAATCTGTTGCAATTGCAGTTCCTTTGACGCCAGAGCTTATAGAGCGATACAGGTCGTAAACTAGCGCTCCGCTAGAGGTGGGCCATGAAACGCTGATCTTGTCATAGAAAGCACCTTGTGAAGCAGTGACTCCTGAGACTTGCTGTGGAGCGGGTTGCTTACCCCAGCCGGTTGCCTCATTACCCAGCGCCCCCTCAGCTCCACCGACAATTGCCGTTGCTTTGTAATAATAGGCTGTTCCAAACCCTGACGATGTGTCATTATAAGAAGGTGTTGTTGATGCACCAACAAGACTCAGCGTTCCACCTGAGCTGTTTGCTCGATAGATGTTATAGCTTGTTGCATTAACAATTGGGCTCCATGTCAATTGAACAGCATTAACTACAGTACCCTGAGTGGCGGTTAATGTGCCCACAGGAGGTACTATATTCCCCCATCCTTCAGCTTGAGCAGAATCGGGTGAATCCCCCGTTGCATTTTTAGCAACTACCGTATAGAAAAAGTGGGTCGTATCAGAGGTGGGATCGTCCAGGGTGAGTACTGTTAAATTCGAAGCATGGAGAGTGCCTTTTGTTCCGGATGATGTAGAGCGATAGACATCATAGGCATTAGCCCGCGGCGCCGATGACCATGAAATCGTTACGCGTTGTAATAATGTGCCTTGAGTTGCTGTTACACCTGTTACCTGAGACGGAGCAGGCTGGGCTCCCCATGCGGTCAAGAAAAATGAAAATAACGTAAAAAATGTATAGATGCGCATGAAAATGATCCGTCCAGAATTTCTGATCATTAACACAAAATTAAGCCTGCTTGATAACTTCAAAAGGCCGCAAAATAGGCGTGTCTTTTAATTCGCTTCGGTGGAAAGACCAGATATCCACTAAGAACGAGCCATTATGAAAGCTTGTTGTGATCGATACTTTACGGCGGTGACATTAAACATCCATGTCTAACTTCAGTGAAAAAAAGAAAAAACCGAACACTGAAAAAAATCAGGTTCGGTTTTTGGTTGGAATTGGCGTCAACATTGCAGCTAACGCCCTTTTTGTCCGAAAGTTTCGATGATCTCAAGCAGTTCCATTCTGAAGCTGCCGAAAATATTGATCTCTCTGTTCAAGCTTCTGGCGCGCAAAGCAATTCCAAGTCTTTGCCGAAGATTCGGATTGACACGGAATTCGCTGCGGAGCCAGTCGCGATAATGTTCCTTTCCGCCGTCCCATCCCTGGGGTGGTGAAAAAGGAGACAGCGGATTGCCAGGAGATGTATCAATTCGACTGGCGTCGAAAACATACTGACACATAGCAACCTCCTGCCTAACTTAGAGACCGAAAGACAAACGCATTTGGCCCGCTTTGATTGAGAACATCCAGCCAATCGATGCTTTTGGCGTCAATGGGTAACGGTCCTGACGGTTCACGGATTTCAACTTGAATGCCTTGCGTTTTGGCACGTTCGGCAAGTTTTTGAGCCGCGAAGGTTCCTGCATGCGTTCGATCCAGATCTGACCAAATGATGAGCTTTTCCACCCCTTGCGGAATGATAAAGTGACTCATCAACGTGGAACTGATCAATGGCCATGTCACCATTCCCGTAGCCTCGATAACAGACAAAGCTGTTTCGATGCCTTCGGTAACAGAGAGAACACGACCGGGGTTTCCAAGACGAATACCAGATCCCACAATCAAATGATCCGCGGGCACTGGCATTAACTTCTTTGGAGACTCAACCGGTGCTTTGCGACCATCACCCGTCAAAAACGAGCGATGGATCGTAATGGCTCGGTTGTCCTTTTCGACCAAAGCCAACATGGCCGGAAAGTAACTAATCACTTGGTTGTCTTCGTTTCGATACTGCATCTTCGGGTGAAAACGAAGGCTTGGCCAATTGGGAAGCCAACCATCCAAACCGCGCGATTGTAAGTAAAGCCTTACAGGTTCGGCATCGGGATGATGGATCGATTTTGACTCTTGCCAAACGGTTCTTAAAAGCGCTCTGATCTTATCGTCATTGATCGACGATTTACATTGATCAAAGTGCGCTTTTCTGTGAACGATCCGCTGTGGCTGATGAGAATCAGAGGATAATCCCAGGACGCCAGCAATCGCTGAAAGCGCTTCTGGAAATGTCCAGCCTCTCAACCACATCAACAACGAAAATCCATCAGGCTTGGGGCCGCAAGTATTGCAACAGCCTCCACCAGACAGATTGGCATCACGGAACAGACGGAAACCATCTTTTCCACCATGGACAGGGCAAGCGATATGCCTTTGACCCGGTTTCTCGATAGCTTTGTCAATCTCGGGCGCCAAATCATCCAAAACGGATAACCAGGAACCGCGAGCGGCATTTCTTACAACGTCAGATTCAATGGCTGAGGCGTTCATGCGAGCACCTCATCAACAATGGCTACAGTCTTGACGAAAAACAGCGCATTCAAGAAAGATTCACAGCCATTGTCCCAGCGGATAGTGACATAAAAATCACTGCCATAACGACCGACTTCTTTGAGATTGACAACTTGACCCAAAGAGTTTTTGGTCACATCAGGAAGCGCGTCTTCACAAACGGGACGTACATTGGTTCCAACTTTAACTTTTACAGCAAACATGGTTTTCTCCTAGTAATGCCCCGACCGCCGGGACTTACTAGATGCCCCACCAGTCCGGGAGAGAATCGAGGAAGTCCCGGCAGGCGGGATGGAAAAGAAAACCACCCGAGAGAAACCAAGCCCCATCTGGGAGAATGTTTTCTCCCAGATGGGGTAAAAAAATGCCTAAAGGTTGGTAGCCTGTTTTTTTCAGGGTACCTAAAACACAGCTTTCTATCGAAGCTAACGTCGTGGCATAACTCATCAAAATACGGTCCAGAAGTACCGTACCTTGAATCGATATACCAAATTGCTCTTGAGCAATCCTACAAGCTTCTTGCTGCGGCAATGATCCAGAAGTTAACTGGCCAAAATACTCGGCAGCAGTTTCCAAATCTTCGGTATTGATTTCATCAGCCTCACACATGCCACCACCACTTAATTGATAGCAGTTATCGAGAACTGATACCTACCGGTGTCATTACGATCAAAGCCGGATGTATAGCCTTCAGAAACCAGTTTGAGAGCTTCATTCAAAGCCAATTCCAGATCAAAGGTCTCGACACCTTCAATCTCAAGCGTCATTTTCAGGCGCTTTTGGTTCTTGGCTGAATAATGATTTTCAGCTTGTTCGAAAGCGGCTTCCGGTGTTAATGCAGTTGCTGCAATGCTTCCAACCGCACCGAATAACTGAATGGCAATCCAGGTGTGGTCAGCCGTTTTGCGGATGACGTAATCACCCAAAATGCCTTTGGCATCGCATTGGGTATCGCCGTTAGGGTTTTGATAAGGTCGTCCAATAGACATGATATGTTTCCTCTTAGAATGAGACCAGGAAACACAATCCGCGAGCGGGAATGAGTTTCCCGGTCGGGTTAGAAAAAAATGAATCAGGCTGAAGTTACAGAAGCAACACGGCCATTTTCATCAAGCGTGATAACGAATGACTTCCCATACAGAGAAGGACAGCCACCAAAACTAGGCAGCAATCGTTTCAATGCTTCAGCAGTATCAGAGGATGTATTCGCAACCACAAATTGCGAATAATCATACTCATCTGTGTCGTAAACTGACTGTTGAAAGTCGTATTCATCCCTAAATGAAGAAGCCTGCGTAACAACCGAACCAGAGCCATCCTTTTGGGGAACTATGGCTTTGGTTCCATCAAACATGGAGTCATCGTCAATTTCAATTGAATCATCGCCAACCCAAATTCGATAAGATTGGCAGAAAAGCGTATCAAGAGAAATCCACTGGCCATCAAAACAAGCACGGTGAGTTTCATTGATGAATTCAATTCGAACCGACTCCTTATTCAAATTACGAAGATGGTTGTGCATCCAGTGACCGTCATCCAACTTTTTAGAGCCTGCTGGGTAGACGTAGAAGCCATTTTTGAATACATACATCGACAAAGCAGAGCCTTCATCTTGAATATACTCGTCGAAAGTCACTAACCGGGCTCGGCCAGACATGACATCTTCCTGATGAACTGGTTTTTCAGGGCGAGCTTCAAATTCTCCAAAGCTCTCTTCAGAACAATTTGGATAGGTTGAATATTCTGTTAACGCTTTAATGGGAATGGCAGGCACATCGTTGAGAATAGGTAATAAACCCCATTCACTGATCATGTCGTAATAGCCCACAAATTCCTCAGAAGACATCCTGGACTTCATTTCGGTCAGACGTTTCTCGATTTCGCATCTTAAAACGGCCTTCACCAGACTTGCTGCGTCATCTTTATCGACCAACTCATCACGATCCGGTAACCGTCCGAAGAATCTAGACGAGTCAAGATGAACGATATGAAAACCAGCTTGCCCAAAGGAACCGTAGTTAGAAGACTTGTAGATTGGCAAGCCCTGCAAATACATCACATAGGCATAGTTGTTCAAAGTCGGCTTATCAAAGCCGGCAAGAGAAACCAAGCCAACCTCAGTATTCACAAATTCAAGACCTGAATCTATCGCATGAGGACGATCAAGTTCGGCACCATTGAACAGAACTGGAATTGGAAATGCCGAGGCAAGACGTTTTAGTTCATGTTCGATGCGACCCAATTCAAGGTCAACGCCAACCATGGTAATGGTTGTTACGTTGTCCCATTCTGGGACAGGCGTAATATTGACCGGCTTGAATGACAGAACATCATCGGTATCGACGGAAATTCTTCCGCTTTTACTGACGACAGTGATATGACGGCAGGCAAATAACGCCGACAAAAAACCAATGCCAAAAGGATGCTCTTGTGCAACCACATCGGCGTCCCAACCGGATTCAGCTACAGTAAGCAAGGTCTCGATAGAATCGATACCACAGCCATTGTCAGTTACGCGAAGAATCTTGGTCTTGGGTGCAAATTCGAAATTTACCGAAGTTGCGCCGGCACGACGGGCATTTTGCATGAGCTCACCCAATACCGTGGTCTTATTGGTAAAGCTGAACTTCAAGCTTTTGACCAGGTTGGATTGGTTAACTTTCATTGCAACTTGTTTCATGTTTTGTCTCCAAAAAAGAAAATCACCGGAAACAAAACAATCCCAATGGGAAATTTTGTTCCCAGTTGGGTTAAGTAAGGTATGTCTTAATGAATTGGATCAGTTTAAGCGAGTAACTTAATCCTGACGGTTTGCAGTCTTTCAAGCTGAAGAGGCAGTCCTGAAGAAAGCTTTCAAACTTAAAAAATCTACGGGTTTGCGCGTATTCTTTCAATGACGTGAGAATAATGCGGCAAGTGTTATGGTCGGTGGTATTGATGAATTCGGAATCATCCGAAACAGAAAATACCTTGGCCAAGGAACTGGATTCGTCCTCGTTAAGAACAAGTCCGACATCGATATTGTCGCCGCTATTGGCGGGCGAAATTTGAAAATAGAATTTACAAATGACAATCTCCCTAAAAAAGAGGGAAATCATCATTGCCCAGCTAGGGAATAAAGATTTCCCGGTGGGTAAAGATAAGAATCACGCCGAGGCGCTTAACAGGTTGCCTTATTTAGAGTGCTGAACTGGCACTTGCTTTTGAGTTCTCTTAGAGAACTACAAAAATCCGTCTTTCCACAACACTCATGCCAAGCATTCTGGAAAGACGGTACCGGCAGTATGCCAAATACCGTCAATGTTTTTACATTCGAAAGACGCCTGTTTTAGCACGTCTTTCGTTTGGTGGTTAGCTTAGCTCATGGGCTAAAACCTCAGCCTCTGAACCAGCAGCATTTTTCAGAAAACAGACATCGCTTGGATGATGCAATTTGCCTGATTCTGTATGGATAGCATGGATCTTGTAGATGCCGATGCTTATTCCCTGGTCAAGATCGTTCCAAAATACCTCGTCACCAACGCTTAGCTCAGTGGACAAATAGTCCTGAGCATCAGCGAGATCGATGAATTCGGCATCATTGCCTAATGACATGGGAAGATTGGCAGCAAGAACCCCGGCAAGGGAAAACTTGGAAGCCGAAGCAACATCAAAACCCCATCTATTTTGATTTGACCAATAACCACGCTCAGAATCAGATTTAATGACCTTTAATGTCGTAGCGTCGAGATCAGAAAATGATTCGAGACGATAATTGTCTTGCCAGGTAGATGAACAATCCATGCAGGTCACGAACGACCAAACAAGATTGCCATCTGCCTCCATCGAGCCGGGAGACTCAATGTTCATAGAACCGCAGTTTGGACAGAATTTACCGTGCGTTTTTAGGTAATTTTCCTGCGCGGAATCTTCTTTACGATCACACTCAATAGCTTGATCGAAAGCAGCAAACACTTCATCAACATGCTGATTATCGGTAATGGCCTGCTCAATGTGCCCGAGAAACTCGATTCCATTGGGCAAAGTCGCCAATTCGTCTAAATCAGCGCCCTCAATATCGAAGTCCTGTATAGCGACACGAATATTGAGAGGTGAGTCGGTGTAAACGGCTTGAACTAAACCGCCTTCAACGTGAACGACCAAATTGATGGTTTTTTGACTGGTAGTCATGGTGTTTCTCCAAATAAAAGTAATTAAACGGGAAACACAAAGCCCATGCCGGGATAAGTGTTTCCCGGAAGGATGAAAGAAAAAGTGATGTGGATGTTAGCCTTGGAACGCCAAATCAATTGAATTAAGCAACTCTTCAGAACAACCACCGTGATTTTGCCAAGCAATCGGCAATGCGCTTCTGCATTCAATCAACAAAGATTTGAGCTGTTGATCATCAGAAACATCCGACGACAAAGCATCATTGATGCGTTGAATTAAAGCTGGATCAACCCCTTCAGACTTTGCAAAAGACCAATCAGGCAAAGCTGCGCGTGCTTGTTCAATCGCTTCACGAATAGACCATTGAGAAGTATTTCCACCCAAAGTCGTAGCGTGAAGAATCTCTGCACCAGGATAAGCGTCTTCGGCTTGTTCCATAGCGTGTTCAACACACGTTGCAAAACAATCGAAATGCAAGTTCGTTTTGTCACCAGCTTTATCATGATAAGAAACGCGGAAAAGCTTGAGGTCAGGATTGAGGAGAAGCATCAAAACATCACTCCAGTTCCAGTCATCTTTGGGCGGCGTTAGCATACTGATGACACTGATATCGCAAGCAAATGCATTAGCCAAATTGAAACCAGCAGTTTGAACCTGGTCAACGGGTTCAAAATTGGGATCGGCCGTCATAATGACACGATCATTAAGAACTAATCCGCAATCACCTGATGACAGGGTAATCAACTTCAAAGAAGGATGGATATTAGGACCGTAAAGATCGAGGCTTGATTTGACATCCTCAATCAATTTCTTGGCATCACCAATCGTTTCCAAACGCTTTTCATTACAACGGTTATAGCCATAATCGTTAACCATTTCCTGTAAAACGTTGATCAAATCTTGAATCATTTTTTTATCTTTGCTCATTGTAATAATCTCCAAAAGAAAAAAAGACAAGGAGCATCCCCAGAGGGAAATGCTCCTTGTCTGGGTAGAAAAAATGGCGATCCCGAAGAATCGCCAAAGGTTTAGTTAAGCAGCCAACAAAAAATCTTTACTGACTCTGAATAGCTCAGAACGCAGGTCTGACACATTGTTGATGCAAATCGAATTGTCAAACAGATGACTGGTATCGATACAGATTCCAACACCCACCAATTCAATGCCGGTTGCTTCACAGCGGCGGATTACTGACTTGGCGGCATCGTAATCATCTGGCTCACCATCGGTGAGAACCATGATGACCTTGCGATCTTCCTTGGTAGCCATAACGCTCGCTGCGGCATACCAAATTGCAGTATGAAGCGGCGTGCCTCCATTGGTAATTGCAGAAAACGCGGACGCATTAGGGCGAACCTTTTGGCCGTGTTTCAACAATGGATTGACGTTATTGGTATCTCCATGAGGGAAACGTGTAATCGCCGGATTGACACCCGAAATACCTTCAAGCGCCAAAGCCAAAGCAACCGCCGAATCCATGGCAATATGAGCCAAGGTAATTGGGGAATTCTGGCTGATGCGGTTGTTCATAGAACCCGATGCATCGACCAACAAGTGTAAAGCCGTATTTGGCGCCTGTTTGTGAGTTCTACGTTCGAAAACGCGAGAATCCCCTTGAGACAAACGAACCAATTTACGACCATCAATACGATTACCAAATCGCTTGTTAACAGGACGTTCATAACGGCTGGATTGAATCAGGCCTTGTAACGAAGCCCGGATTTTGCCGGATTCCGAAAGAGCCCTGCTCAATATCGCATTACCAGTCGATGGATTACGATTCGGTTCCATCGCCAAGGGCAAATGAATTTCGGAATCGTAACTATTTCTTGGCTGCTGTCCCAACAACTCTTGAGCTGCTTCAAATAAATCATCAGGCAAATCATCTTGGTGTGCTGAGAGCACGGAAGACAAGATTTGTGCCAATTGCTCGGCATCCTGAGATTGATCATTAGCACCGGAATGGGATGACGTTGCACCCTGTCCAGATTGTTGATCGGCATTATCGTCATCAGCATCAGACGTATTGGATTGTGATTTGGCATCATCGGGTTGAGTCGATTGATTCGGTTGAGAATCATAGGTACCAGACAACGAGTCATCACTTTGATCATCTGTACCGGCGTCATCAGACGAATCTGATTGTCCGCCAGAATTACCATTTGACGATTGTTGCCGAGCTTGCTCTTCAGCTTTTTCCTGCTCTTCCTGAATCATCCGCAAAATTTGATCGGCAAGCCGAACACAATCACGGGTTTCACGCAACGAAGGCACATCGGATAAAAGACCAAATAAGCGTGTAATGGCACCTGCGGGAAAAGTATCTTCCAACAGAGACTCAGCAGAATCCGCAAACGACGATAAGGCTTTTTGGCCAAGAACATCGTTTCTCAAACGGAATAACAGAAATTGTGAAAGCACACTGGCAGGATGCGGTTCTTGATCTTTTGTGACAAAAGCATAAGCATCCGTTTGAACCAAGTATTCAGTAACTTTCTCTGTCGTCCGTTTTGTACCTGGATAGGGTTCCTGCATCGCTTTCTCGATACGGATATCTTCCAGGATATTGACAATATGCTTCCGTAGAGGACTTGTAGCAGCATTGCGAAATTCACCAAAATCAGTGAACCGAACGTGAGATGCTTCATGTGCCAGGTAGCCCCAGGCAACATCCTTGATATTGGAATCATCGGTGTCTAATGCCGGAAGGTGAATACGGTCGCCGGTAGTATAGGCATCGTCACCACCTACCGAGATTTTGACGCCAAACTTATTGCCCAATGCTGCAGCAACAATTGGAAAAGCGTTATTCAAGGTTTGATTTTTCATGGGTTGTTCTCCAAAGAAGAGGCAAACCATGAGCCCGAGAGGCAAATGGTTCACCTCAAGGGTTAAGAATATAAGAAGTCAGTGGTTCTGGATTTTTACATGGCGAACAAATCGCCTTGCATAAAATCCATAAATTTCACTGCTTGCGAATTTAATTTGAAACGGGCATGCAAAACGTTATCGATGAAAACTTCCCATGGATAACCTTTGGTAGTGCCTTTGCTTAGGGCCATATCACCAACACGAAATTTCTTGTGCTGATAAAGCGTTCCGTCGTGGGAATCAATGCGAATGATGCAATGATCCAACAAACCGGGTCCACCACAATCGCCCATTGGCACTAACAACGGAATTTTAATGCTTCCGGTAGAACGGCCAATACGACCAACGACATCAAACTCATCATGCCAGGACTGGCCTGTTTGAGTATCACCGTAAAAAATCCTGATTTCAGCACCGCGGTTTCGAAGTTGCTCCAAAATGCGAATGACTTTTTCAGGTGTTTCTTGGTGATAACAAGTACCAGAAGGCAATCTGATATATTTAATGACATTGCCGTTTGATAGTTTTGATTCAAATAATTCTTTTTTCATGGTTTTTCTCCAATAAATGAGAGGCAAACCATGAGCCCGAGAGGCAAAGGTTTACCTCAAGGGTTAAATAAATTAAAAGTTAAAGACGAACAAAAAGGCCGTCCAGATATTCCGAATAAGATTTACCTACAAGGCCTGGAACGGACCTATCTGAAGCTCGTTTAGCCCATTTATGTAATCGTTCCTCAGTAATCGCGTGCGGGCTTAGGGTAAAATCAACTTCAGCATTGGCAGTATCCATCCGCCAAGCATGCTGCTTGTAATGAAGAGTCCTGGAATTAAGACATTTTGAAATCTTACGTCGATAATGGCCCAAAAGTTTCGCAAAGCGAGACATACTAGAATCACGATTGTTCTGAAATAGTCTTTCAATGAACTCAAGTTGTTCGAAAGAAAATGGACTATCAATTATGACAATCGGCCGTACTGGAGGGTAAATCTCCAAATTAACCAAGTCACTAAATTGAATAACTGGCATCGAAACACCAGAAAATCCAAAGTGAATATAGGTTGGTGAAATAATGGAGTTCTCATCGCTTGGTTTTAAAGCAAGCTCAGAAAGAACGATCTCACAATAGGAAACAGCTTTTTCCGGACTAAGGGAAATAATGTTTTTATTAGCCATAAAGCCTCCAAAAAGAATGGAGGTGGAGGCAAAACATCCCATGCGGGATGAATTTGCTCCCGCCGGGTAAGAAAATTAGAACCAGAAATCCTCAACTACTTCTGCAGCAGCTGCAGCTTCAGCATCGTCCTCAGATTGAACAGGAATCGACATTGAAGCGGTTTTAGCGGCAACTTGTACGGTTTCTATAACAGAAGCCATAAAGCTGCTCGCTTCAAGTACCGGATTCAGAACATCTTGAGCAACATTGTCGAGACTTATACCAGCATCAACAGAAGGCGTTGCATCAAATACATCCTGTGCAGGATTGTAGTTCGAGAGGAAGTCGTCAAAACCGGGAAGATCATTGTCGTCATCGGTATTGACAGGAGATGTATCAGCAACAGGTGCTTCAACAGGCACTTCATCTACAACTACAGCGGTCGATGAGTCGGGCATTGCTGCATCGTCATCTTGTTCATCATCAGGTTCAACTGCGGCTATAGCATCTGAAACCGAGATGGATTCCATTTGCAACAAACCACTACCATGACGTTTGATTTTGTCTGGATCAGACAACAGCAAACCAAGCGTGAACAGGCTATTGAAAGCAATACCGTTATAGGGACCTTGTTTGGGCAAGGCGTCCAAAACAGCATCGATCTTATCGACAACCGGCATGCACCGGTGATCAAGAAAACCTAGACTGTCGAGCTTATTCCGCATTCTCCGAAAAGCATTGAGGGATCGGCCAGTCACAGTATCCTTACCAACGAAAGATCGATCGATAAGTTGACTTGCTTCCTGAGCGATTTCATGGAAAAGCTGTTCACTCATGGAATTGGTGCGACGAGCCAATGAATCGACGGCGGCCGGTGTTGCATCAGGCAATGTGGTATCTGCCTGGGGAACGGTTACGCGAAAAACAACGTAATCGAATCGCAACTTGGCTGCTACGGATTCAACAGGCTCAATCGCACGACGAATGGCATCGCCAAATTCAGCATGGCGAGCAATCCAGTCTTCGGTATCCTCATAATAAGTATTCAGCAGTTGATCGCGAGCCTCGTAAAAGGTCTTCGATAACGCATCCAACTCTTGCGTAATACAAGGAATTTCCGCCCGCGGATTAGCAAAACCACCGATAAAGCGTGTTCCGGATTGAAGACAAATTCTTTCCGCTTCTTTTTTGATGCGATTGAATTCTTTCAACTTGTCGGGATCAATGGTTTTTTTGGTGCCGAGATAGGCTAAATCTTCCGGTGGAAGTTTGGAACCATCAGCTAAAACGAGATCCTCGGGTCTTAATTTTTTTGAACTTGTCCAAAGGTTGATGTCGAGTTTGACAACATCGATTTGGTCCAAAATCATTTCTGCATTGTGTGACATAAAAGCCGCCAAAAAAGTAAAGAAGAGGCAGCACACGACCCAAGGGGCGATAGACTGCCCCTTTAGGGTTAGGAAAAATTAAAAATAAAAATCGTCCTGAGAAGACGCAATGATCGATAAATCGATTCGCTTCTCTATCAGGCCAAGTTCTTCAGCAACTGGTCTCACTGATTCAAGATCCGTGTCAAAAAATGACAGGGCTTTAGGTTCGAGTTTGATTTTGTTACTGATTTCAACTCCATCATCATGCGATAAATAGATGCTGATTTGGTCAGGTGATACTTTCATCATGGCCATGAACAGCAATAATGAAGAAACGCCAAATTCCTTAAAGAGTTTCCCAGATAAAGGAAGCTGATCTTTGACGATCTTCTCTGAAAAACCTTTAATCCACTCGTGATCCGGCAATAATGATTGAATCGTCTTGCTCATAGACAAAGCGTTCAACTGAAACGTACCAATCGCTTGAGTATCGGCTAATGAAGTTTGTTTTATCTTCACTCGCCAATAGATACACAATTCATCCTGGGTAGGATGAGGGTCTTGACCTTGATGTTTTGATGTTTGAGAAGCAGATGTGATCTTGCCATCGTCATCAATCAATACCTCGCCGATCAGTCTGTACCCTTTATTGGTTTTAGACCGAACATGCTCATTCATGGAAAGCATATTTTTATTGAAGGTCTTTGATTGTAGCCTGGTACCTGTTTTGCCCCATCGAGAGGTATAGGTACCATCACCGTTATCACGAACGGCCCAATCTTTGGTTGAGCGATCCGGATTGGTGAAGCGATAGAGCTCAAAGGTAAATGCTGCCATTACGCATCATCTCCCCAAGCATCACCGAATACATCTTTGGCGATCCTGTGAATGGCTTCACGTTGAGAAGGCTCTGCACGCAAGGTAAGAGATCTATCCAGCGAATAAGCCAGCGCATTAGGAGCGCGCTTATAAGCAATCATCAAGTTTGTCCAGCGAACCAATGTCCGGGTAGACATGGTAACGCTCAACTCGCCCGCACTATCAGTACCGCCAACAAAGAGTCGACGGATTTCGTTGGCCACGTTGATCATCTTTTCTGTCAAATTTTCCATGACAGAATCGAACGGGACACCCATTCCAGTTAAAATAGATTTGAGGATGGATTGCTCGACAGATGCTTCAGGATAACCAACCTCCATCAAGCGAAAACGATCCAGGAAAGCCAGGTTTTGCAGCATGACCCCCTGATAGAGACCTGATTGATCACCTTGCCCGGCAGAGTTGCCGGTTGCGATCAAACGGAATTTTGGGTGAGGCTTAATGACTTCGCCACCGTTTTGAGGGATTACCAAAGGCTGTCCTTCGATAATATCGTTCAAACCAGCTAACTCAGACGGGTCCATCAAATCAATCTCATTCAAGATCAAAAGATGTCCGTCTCGGACGGCCTGAGCCAAAGGCCCATGGACAAAAGACATAGAACCATTGACCAGCATAAATTGACCGATGAGATCGTTCAGTTCAAGGCGACCGTGACAGGTCACTTGGTGAACAGGCCAATTCAAACGGGCTGCGACTTGGCAGATTAGTGAGGTTTTGCCGGAGCCAGTTGGGCCGGTCAAATAAAAAGCATCGCCAAGCGGATTGGAAATGAAAGCAAGAACATCACGAAGATGCTCATTGCGGAACACATACTCCTTTTTGGCTGGGATCGATGGGTGGTTTTCGTCCTCGAATCCTTCGACCATCATTGCAGCTGGAGCAGCAATGTTAAAAGTTATGTTGATTGGGAATTTTTTTGCAATTGCAGTCATGATGTTTCTCCTGGTTTTCAAAAAGAAAAAGGGGAAACATCAACGCCCATGCCGGGAGAAGTTGTTTCCCCGGTGGGTAAAGGTAAGAATCACGCCGAAGCGCTTAACAGGTTGCCTTATTTACAGTGCTGAACTGGCACTTGCTTTTGAGTCCTCTTAGAGAACTACAAAAATTCCGTCTTTCCACAACACTCATACCAAGCATTCTGGAAAGACAGTACCGGCAGTATGCCAAATACCGTCAAGGTTTTTGCATTCGAAAGACGCCTGTTTTAGCGCGTCTTTCGGTGGAGGATAATTAGTATTCAGACGGCAAAAGTAAAACGTCGTCGGTCAAATAGAACTTCCATTCGCCGGCCGGCATTGTTGAAAATGAAAATTTTCTTGCCGTTATCTGGTTGTCATTACCATCGGTAACTGTGATTTCGGAAGAAAGGCCATCGAATGTAACGGTGATCGACAGAAATGGCTGCTCTGCCAGCAGTGGAAAAAACTCTGTTGCGACAACATCAATCAGCCAAAAGCAGCCTGTTCTATTCGCAAAATATTTAACGCCATCGGTATAGGTCATGGCGTTCACCAGGTGATGTGGATACCAATGATGGGTACCACAGAAATCAGCCAACTCAGAAACCAATTGGCAACGATCAAGTAATTCGGTTTGCATGGAAACTCCTGGCAAGGCCGCAAAAAAACATAGCTCCAAAAAAAGAATGCACGGGATTGATGCGCAAAGCACAACGATCCCGTGGGTGAAAAATAACGACTAAATCCCTGATAGGGTCAAACAGAAAGTTGAAAACGCAAGCATCAGGCTGCGCGTGAATTTGAGGGTGTCAAAAGTCCGCGTGCTTCATGCTCGAAACAAGGTCCGCTGGTAGCTATGAAGCTCCAAGGCGACAAAGGTAGAAACCTAAATTTGAACAAAATGGCAGCATCCTTTAAGGAAATTAGGGGGTGTAGTCGCCAATATCGTTCGCCAGTCTCGGTCTCATCCCATGATGCATGCTGATTGAGGAGATCAATGGCATACGGATAGTCTTTGACCAGTTTCTGATCGATCTGAACTTGCAAGGAAAATCCCCAATGGTTCGTTTCTTCAACAGAAATCGGTGCGGACAATGCATTTCGAACTCGACGGATATAACGCTCTGGGGTGGTGTCCCGTTCACCGTAGAATCGTAGATTCCGGCCTTCGCAATATGCGGAAGAACGACAGGCTTCTTCGATGATTTCAGTGGCATCGCCTTTGGCCCTGGTAGTCCAGCCTCTTGCGTAGACTTCTCGTCCTGTTAGCGGATGAAAGGTTGTGCAATTGCTGGGGCCGCAGAGTTCGAGCAAGATGAACTGATCCCGCCAAAATGAATGCGGGAAATCAGCGAGTTGCTCCTGCAACGATTGGTGCGGGAACTTGATAACCAAATGTTTGTAAGAAATGGTGTGAGACATGGATGACTCCTTGAAATAAAAATTCGCGGACTCATTCCCTTGCGGAAATGAGTCCGCGAGGGTTGAAAAATATTCCTGTGAAGAAATACCGATTATTGGAGCAGTTCGGCGATACGCTTGGCTTTCATGATCGAAAGTTTGCACGTTAACCTGGCTTGCTCTTCGATGGCAAAAGCCTGCGTCTGAAGATTATTTGGGCCAAGCAACTGAAGATTCAGTTGGTGGAACAAACGATCAGAATAAAGCCAATGAGGTCCATCATGATCTAGGCAGCTACAGTCCTTTTCCAGGGTAACGATCGAGCCGTCTTCTAACTTGGCCAACATGGTCAAAATCCCCATGCAATGAGGTTATCCAGCAATTCTTTCGGAACGGTGAGATTGGAGCGAAACGGCCGATAGGTATCGGCTTCAAGAATCATGGCAATGGTATAGTGCTTGCCATCATACAAAGCACCCCAGCTTTCACCGGTTTCCTTGTGAATGACGATATCGAGCTTGCCATCACGATTCGTAAAAATACTGGGTATTTTTCGAATGAGAAATGATCCGACCGTTTTTGAAGCAACAGAAGTCTGCGTATTAACCGACATGATGCTCTCCTGAAAAGTCACGAATGGGCGCCCAAGCCAAAACACTTCCTATCGGAAATATCTGGGATTGATTGGAAATGCTTTCGCCACTCCAATACCCATCATTGTGAAGCCACAGGAATTTTCTACCGAGCAAACCATTAGCGAACTCAGGCTTCATGACGCATTCGACACGCACAGCGATCGGCGGGCGTTCTTTCGATAAAAGCTTCCAGGTGATATCTGGAAGATTTTCGGCATCATTGATTCTGCCGTCATCCGTCAGAGGCCATTCACCAATAGCCTTTGCAAACTCCTTCAAAGGTAAAAAATCAAGATGAATGGGAACCATGTCATCGGGATGCATGACCTTCGCATCGTCGTAATCGAGAACGACGACATTGACACCATGATCAGCAAAGACTGTTGGTACACCACCGCTTACTGTTACCAATACTTTTTTGTACATAACATCTCTCCAAAAGTGAAGAGAGATGCCAATTCCCCAAAGAGGGAATGGGACATCCCCCCTTATGGGTTAAAAAATCAATCCAGTTAATTGAAATAAACCAGCGGTGAAAAATACGACAGGCTGATCATTTGCTTAACAATGGATTTACGGATACTGCAAAAAGTCCGATAAACGGATTTTGCGGGCGTTTTCCGATAAATACGCCAGACCTTTCCAAGAGAATTCGGATAAAAGCGCAAAAGCTCCACCGGAAGTATCTGATGAGATCTTCCATCAGATCCTCTATAGGTATGAAGACCAAGCGTTGATGTGGCACCCAAATAAAGTCCCGTGCGAAAACCTCCGTTTATCGACAATGACATATCGAGATGATGATCTTTGGCAAGATCAAGCAACTCCAGAGTCGTCAAACAATAGGTTTCAGGATCATCAACCAATGAAGGGAACGCTTTTTTAGCGTATTCCAAGGCCGATTTTTGATCGCCGGCCAAAATAGATTGGCAAGCGCGATACGCATTGGAGCTTTCAATGTTTTCGTTGTTTTCGTTTTGCATGATTTTCTCTCCAAAAATTGAAAGAGAGATGCAAGCCCACAGTGGAGCATGAATCTCCCTTGATGGGCCACTAAAACAAGGATGGAATGAAAAAAGCCAATTACGCCTTTTGAGAAACGGACCAGCCAATCGCGTACAAGGCATCTCGAAGGGCATCTTCACGATTAGCAGCAATCACTTCAAAAGGATCGCAGCCGTTATCGCTCTTAACGCTCCAAATGGTTTCTTCCGGTTGAGATGCAGCAAACTGAGGTAAAGCCTTTTTCGCAAACTCAAGGGCAGAATCCATTTCGCCGGATAACAAGGCCTGTGCGCAATAGAACGCGAACTGATTGGCCTTTAGCTGTTTGACGGAAGAATCAGGCTCTGGAAACGACCGAATTTCTTCAGCGGAAAACTCCAGGGTTTCGCCGTCAACCTCTTCATAATCATCGAACAGCAACGGCATCTCGGGCGTATCGTCCCAAATCAAACCTTCATCAAATGCATTGCTGGCAATTTGAACGGCAGTGTTTTGGTCAGAAGCAGTCACGCCGACAACAACACGGTGTTGATAGTCGATGGTGTAAGTGACTGCAAATTTTTTTGAATCAGACATGGTGTTTCTCCAAAATCAAAAATGAGGAAACACCAATGCCTCCAAATGAGGAAAAGATGTTTCCCCATTTGGGTTAATGTAAAAGACTCAATCGACGCGTTTTTTGCAGCCGAAAGATAATCGAATCGCGAACTTCTTCAGGATCGAGGCCACTCAACTTGCAGCAGTTGATGAAGCTGAAAGGGTTTGGATCTTTGATGTCGTTCATCCACTTGTATATTTCAACAGCGGTTTCCAACGAGCATCGACCATCAAACAAATTCCGTAATGAATCCTCTAAAAGACATTCGCAAATGTGCATGATGTCTTGTTCGGACCAAGACGGAAGTTCCTCGATAATGGGTTCGGGTCCAAATAACCAGGACCAATCGTCAATCCAATCGAGATTGAACGAGCGATCGCGTCCTTTGTAATAGGTTCTTCGCATGGTGCACCTCCAAAAGAAAATGAGGAACACATGCACCCAAGCGGGGACAGTGTTCCCCGGTGGGTTAACAGGCGTGATTCTTGGGTCGTTAAAACCAAAAATCGTCTTTGACTGAAGACTTAATGTCTTCTATGGAATACGGCACAGAAGCCTTATCTTCCTCTTTGAGCGTAAATCGCGATCGCTCGGTTGGCGCTTTCCTGAATTGTTCCAAAAGAGCAGGATCATGATCAGGAACCAAAGATTTCAGGGCAGCCCTGTAATCAATACTGCCTTGCTGCAGATAGCGACTGACACGAAGTCCGGCGCTTTCAGCGTGAGCAAAATCTCCCATCAGTTGCAAAAAACTGCTCTCAACGTGAGACTGCTCTTGTTCGAGCGCTTTGATTTTTGACTTGTAGTCCAAAATCATTTCCTCGGCATGGTGGTATGAAGATGCCAATGCATTCCATTGATCAAGTTGCAAACCAGAGGGGATAAAAATGTCTCGGTCTGGGTCTCTTTCAGGAGGCATATTGGTTTTCAAGCATTCCCAAAACTTTCTTGCTTCGAAAATGATCGTGTTGATGATCGCGTCATCACGAGGGATCGGAATGTCCAGATACTCTCGCTCATTGAGATAGAGCGAAAGCCAAGCTCGGTCAGAATTGGCAACCAATATCTGCTGCTGAATCTGAAAGTAATAGCGCTTGTAAAGTTTGGATTCAGTCCGATTTTGTTGAACATCGCGAAAGTCTTCTTCAGATAAAAAAACATCTTGATCCTCTGAAGATTGAGCGTCACGAAAATTTTTCTCCGTTGGCGCCTTGATTTCAACAGGAATACCGTTGTCGTCAATACCATCAAACGATGCCCGGATGAACGGATAGCCATCGGATTCGGCACACACGGGTAACAGCATCGTGTTGTGACGACCTTCAAATGCACGCCTAGCAACCGGTTCTAATCGAATGCCGCGTCTAACATGCGGATTTCGATCAAAGTTATCAGGGAGAATCAATCCCTTTTTCTCAGCATAAAGCCGGTACCTTGTCTTATAAGGACTAAACCCCAGAACAATGTCCGCTTCAGAAGCTGAGACGCCTGTATTTCGCCATTGATGCCATTCAGGTGTTCTCTGGGGAATATCCACAATTTTCATTGAAGATCCCCGGAGTGAGTACGAGTAAAGCGGCTCTTACGCGGCTGGTGAATCGGTTTCCAGAATCTTTCCCGGAATACGCTGCCATGTTTACGCAAGAAAGCTGGCTTGTCGTATTCACTGTAATCCCGAGAATAGAAAAGCGAATTTAAAACGATAGAACTCATAACGACCTCCAAAATAGAAAAAGAAGGGCGTCATGAAACCCAAATGAGCATCAAGGGACGCCCAAGTGGGTGAATTAAATTTACTGCATCAAAACATGGAACATGTCATTCCAAAGTTCGGTGCAAATTTGCTTGCCAAGCATGCCGGCCAGCAAAACGATTGCGAAAAACAGATAACCAAACATTGCCAAAATTAAGTTTCTTATCATGATGACTCTCCAAAAAAAGTTGAGGCATCATGAATTCCCAAAATGGGCATAAATGATGCCCATTAGGGTTGAACTAAGTCAGACAAATCAAGCTAAAGCATCGCGTGCTTCAGACAAGTGTTGTCTATGCGGTTTGTTATTTACGGTTGCGCCAGGTGCAGCATTGTTGGCTGCATTGTCAGACACAGTTTCAGCAGCATTAGGCACCGCAGAACTTGATTGAGGCGATTTGGCTTCATTTTGCGCAGGAAGCAAAGTGGCATCAGCAGCAGCTTTGGCCTTATTGAGTTCCTGCGTAATGAAATTCAAATCGATGCCGAAAAAGTTTTCGCCGGCATAATCAAGCGCCGCTTGCCATGAAGCATTTTCGGTCGCTCTTTTGACAAGCTTTGGAAGAATGCGCTTGGCATTTTCGCTGGGCTCTTGAGGTGCAGCAGGATCAATAACGACTTCGGCTTGGCCTTCAATAATGCGCTCAGCTTCATCTTGGTCATAAATACCGACGAAGCCAAATGCAATACGAGAGCACTGAATCAATGACTTGTGTCGCAACATACGCTTGGTATGAGATTGCCATGGGCCGCTGACTTTGTAGGGGGAACCGTTGTTTTTACTGGTACCTTCAAATGGTGGACGATAAACCTCATCCAAGAACTCTTTGACTCGAACGGGATGGGATCGACCTTTACGATAGATCACACATTCAATCCAAGATGAGCAAGATTTGGCGTCAGGCAAATCGGTGATGACCTCGTCAGAATAAACGAACTCAAGTCCATCCATATCGGGATGCTGATTGATGATACGAGACCATCCATCAACAGATACAACAGGAACGATGCCATTCTGCTTATCGGGATAAGCAAAAATCTCTTTGGTGAACGGATTTAAACCGTACTGATCGGCAACGATCAAAAGAGCTGACATTTGTTCATCAGTCACAACGCCATCTTTGATCTTGAACGCGGTGGCTTTCAAGGTATCGATCAATTTTTTTTCGTCCGGAAAGTTGAATTTATCGGCGAATTTTTTGACCAGTGTATTGGATTGATTTTTAGCATTAGCAGTCATGGTGTTTCTCCAAAAAATGAAAAGAAAAAGAGGAACACCATGAGTCAAATGGGACAAATGGTGTCCCAGAGGGAAAAGCTAAGAATTAGCGAAGCTCAAAAAGACGGAGCAACGCCGTGGGTAACCTAAAAATCAATGTCATCGAAATCGTCATAGTTAGACGGATAATCGGCTGATTGAGAGGTTGATGTAGATGAGTCAGAAGAAGAATTGGAGCCTGATTTAGAACCAAGCATTTTCATTTCTTCAGCGTGAAGCTCCGTGGTGTATTGATCTTTACCATCTTTATCTTGCCATTTACGTGTGCGTGACGGGCCTTCAAACAAGACAAGAGCGCCTTTCTTGAGATGGTCACGAGCAATTTCAGCAAGCTTTCCAAACAGAACGACGCGGTGCCATTCCGTTTTTTCTTTACGCTCACCCGATTGGCGATCTTTCCAGGTCTCCGTAGTAGCCACTCTCAAATTGGCAATCGCCTTTTGATCTTGAGTAAAACGAACTTCTGGATCAGTTCCTAAACGGCCGATGATTGTAGATTTGTTGTACATGATGAATCTCCTAAAGGAAAAAATTAAAAAGGAGACCAAGATACCCACAGGGAGTACAGGGTCTCCCAAAGGGTTAATTTGAAGCCAAAACAGCTTCGATTTGAGCGTGCCGGTTGGCAAGCAGGGATTTGCCGTTGTCCAAGGAATCCTTGGCTGCAGACAATGCGGTTCCGATGCCGTAAAGGAATACGGCAATGACGATGAACGTTTTCATGATGTTTCTCCTAAAAAGAAAGGGAAACATCAACGCCCATACCGGGAGAAGTTGTTTCCCCGGTGGGTAAGGTAAGAATCACGCCGAAGCGTTTAACAGGTTGCCTTATTTAGAGTGCTGAACTGGCACTTGATTTTGAGCTCTCTTAGAGAACTACAAAAAATCGTCTTTCCGAATCACTCTACCAAGAGCGATCTGGGAAGACGGTACCGGCATTATGCCAAATACTGTCACGGTTTTTTCATTCGAAAGACACTTGTTTTGCGCGTCTTTCGGTGGCCGCAATACAAAAGAGGCGTTTTTTCCGCGTCTTTCGCCCCGTTGCGTTTTCGGAAATGTAAATAGTATTGGGTGCATGATAGAGCCAACCGGATTGGTCATGACTTCACCCGATAAACCTGAAAAAGAAATCAAATTCGAGCCACCAGATCAAAATGCTTACATCTGCAAACAAATTGATCTATTTCAGACCTTTTTGTGCAACAGAGATGAGCAGCGAGAAAAGCTTTCCAATGCGATTCCACTATGGGATTGCCTACCCCTTTATTCCGTCTCAAGGCAATGGGCGCACAAGATGAGGAAGGAAGGAAATTTTCCTCAGTTATTGATAAGGGATAGTCTGTACAAAGGGAGCAAAATCAGGATCGAAATTCAGCCGGCAAGGATATTGGAGAACGGCGTTGTAACTGAATATTACCCTGGGGCAAACGAAGAATTGATTGAGGCAGCCCTTCGAAAGATCGCCACTATACAAAACCACGGGTATTACGACGAGTCGACTCCTAGGTATGGCGTTAATTTTTCAATTTATCAGCTTAGAAAAGAACTGAAAAACAGAGGGCATGCGCGGTCATACCAAGAAATAGTGCTAAGTCTACGAATTCTGGCCCGCAGTTCGATAGAGATTACGGCGAATAACAACAAAACCAAGATTTACGATGTAAGTAATTATTTTAGCCGTTTGTCATCCGTTTCTCGTTTTGATATCGAAGAAGACCCGCATGCGCGATGGTATGTTGAATTCCATCCACTCATCACAAAAGCCCTAAAGGCCATTGATTACCGGCAGTTCAATTACGAATTAATGATGTCGCATGATACGCAGCTCACGCGATGGCTTCACAAATACCTTATAGCCAAATTTACCTACGCAGGAAGAGGCCAAAAATTTGAGATCCGGTACAGCACCATCAAACGTGACAGCGGCTTGCTTGAAAGTTTCGGTAACCATCGAAAAGCGATGCAATACGTGCGCAAAGCGCTAACTGAACTAGCGGATAAAGGGATTTTGGAACCGAAACTTTTGAGCATTGACGGCCAAGAAAATCTAATCCCATTCGAAGAAGCCAAGATTCTTGGGGAAAGAGGCCAAACCGAAGATGTTATTTACACCCTCTATCCTGCGGGAAAATTTTCGAGTGAGTCCAAACAGGCAAATGCAAACCTGAACCGATTGTTGGAAAAATAGCGGTAGGTATAAGGTACGGGTTCTCGCGTTTTTCGGTAGGTATAGAGTACGACCCTCGGTAGGTATAGGGTACGGAGGGGTTCAATGGTTGGGAAAATAGGCATTTTTTGAAAAAGTTGTCGGTAGGTATAGGGTACGGACATCAAAAAAGGCGGTAGGTATAGGGTACAGGTATTAAAAAAGGCGGTAGGTATAGGGTACACCCGATCAAATTTAAGTCTGATTTTGGCCAAATCTGTGGATAACTTTTGGTTGCTCGGTAGGTATAGGGTACGGGCTTAAAATATAAGACAATGATTTCTATGAATAAAAATTCAATTTTTTTGCTCTTATCCTTTTATCCTTATTTTTATCCAAAAATTATCCCTGCCGTCATTGTTGTTGTCGGATCTCATAATTAATGAAAAAAATCTCACAATTTCTTAAACATCCTGGCGATTGACCGTGCCGACGGGCGCCCCAGTTATCGTGCTTAGGCGACCGATTGCTCGAAAGAAGCAGAAAAACAGCGCCTTTCACCCCGATACAAATCAAATTCTCCTTGTAGCATCACCCAGACACAATCAGGAGAATCTGAAATGCAATCGAACGACGCCTCATCCTTAAACAACATCCCTTATAAACCAACCAAACTAGGCCGCTTTTTTTGGCTGGCTGCAAAGAAAGTTGCGGTAGCTGATCCTGAGTTTTCGCATAAAGACAATGTCCGCTTTACCCTAGCCTTGTATTCAGGCGCGTATGTTAATCACATCCGGCTCTCAGATATGGTGGATTGCGTTATCAACGCATTAGCCAACTATTACAAGCATGTTGGTGTCAACGATGTTGAGTTAAGGGAGCTGTTCAATCCGTTGAGAACGGACTACGCCGCCTTAACAAACCAAAAATGGGATCAAGATCAGGCTTCAGAAAAAATCATTTCAGCCTGCATGAGCCGATTGATGCTTGCGCAAGTACGGGATGGAGACAATCTGCTCGTCGATCTTAGTGGGCCCGAGGTTGACTACAGAGAAGTCTGGGAAAGAGTCGAACGAGAAGAGAAAAAAGAACAGGAAGCAGAAAAAGATAAAACTTTGGCGGTTTTCGAGAAATGCCGGTGCGATGGTATTGCGAAATGCCTTCGATTATTCGACGAGGAATGGCTGTACAAAGTGACAGACGAAGAAAAAGGCAACATGAAAGCAGACGAATGCCTGTGCGAGAAAGCAGCGTCGAGACCATTGTCCTTCGATTGTGATTTCGTCATCGAGAAGGAAAAAAACGAAAAACCAATGCAGGAGACAAGGTAATGGAAATTTACAGGCGTAAAGAAACAGTCATCACATTGCGAGCAACTAGAGCCTTCCGAGATGCTGTAATACGTTATGGAATGCACAAAACTATGTTCATTGGTTCTGCAATCTTGATGGTTTTCGGACTCATACCCTTGGGCATTGGCGTATTTAACGGCATTGATGGGTTAGTCAAACTCATGTTATTGGGCGGGATGTCGGCTTTTACGGTCTTGTTGCTTGCGCATGCCGCGGTGGTTTTTCCGCATTCCCCAGAGATTACTGAAGGCGACGTTGAAAACATGGCGGCACTCAGGATTCCTGAAGCGGTCATTCGAAGCTCGTTAGATTCGTCATTGCCGGTCGCAAAAGAATCGACGAGTGAGTTAGAAAACTCCTAGTTAGTGCCTGAAAGAAAACTCGCTTTTTTTCATGATTCTGCCAACTCACTGAGCCTAACTCCAGCCATTTTTCGGCGCAGGTCAGTCAATTTCCTCTTTTGGTGGTGCTCAATGGTGCAAATCCGCTATTCCGGGCGAATTTTGGCCGCACCTTTCCCGTGTTTCGTCCTTTTTTCCGCCACCAGTCGTGCCTTTAGGCCGCTTTTTTGTAAGGGCCTCGTCGTCGAGCGGCTTCTTGTTGTTCTTGCTCGCGGAGCATGGCGCCCAAACGCTGAATATTGCGTGCCAC
>NZ_JQKS01000011.1:0-149276 GCF_000746145.1 Methylobacter sp. BBA5.1 | reverse complement strand
CTGTGCTGTTCCCCACGCCCGTGGGGATGAACCGGCTATAACCGTGGTTATGCTGATCATGCGTTTCTGTTCCCCACGCCCATAAAAACAACCCTCATCATGTAAGAAATCCCCAAACTATTCAAAAAAAACACCCCATCCACAGCTTAACTTGACGCACCGGCAGCTCAGCAAAATTTGACAATGATGAGCGATGTATGCACACTCGCGGACAGTTTAAAAATGTAACACAGCAGTATCAGACACAAACGCCCTGAGTCTGGTGCAGTCACAAATTTAAACAGGAGTCGCATTATGGGCGATACATGGCAGTCGGCCGGGGCCTGTTCCGGGTTTGAAGTCCTGCCGATTGGCGGGCGGTGGCGCGCCGGCCGTTCCAGTCACAATCTGATAAATACCAATCCTTTTAATGGCCAGTCCCTGGTCGTGATGTTGCTGGCGTCCGCGCAGGATGAGGCTTATGAATCGGCGGGCGCGGCGCAGAAAGCCGGGGCGGCTGCGGCACCGGTGAAGCGCACTGAGGTGCTGCTTAAGGCGATGCGGATTTTCGATGCCTGCCGCGAGGACATCATTCCGAGGCTGATCGATGAAGCGGATTCGTCGCGTTTGAAAGCGATCATTGAAGGACAAAGCGCGCGGGGCGTCACGCTTGATGCGATTTCGTTTCCTTATCATGCTGCCGGGCGCATTCTGCGTGCGGACATTGCCGGCAAAGATAACCGGATCAATTGCCGGTCGTTGGGCGTGATCGACATCATCAGCCTGCGCCATTTCCCTTTGCATCTGATCCAGCGCTCGCTCGCGCCGGAGAGCAGGGCAACGCCGCCGTGGTCAAGCCGGCGGGCGATACGCCGGAGAGCGGGAGACTTGCTGTTAGGAAGATCTCCGGGGAGGCCGGCCTGTGGGCATTCTTAATGTGACGGTTGGCGCGGGCAGTGAAATCGGCGATCACTTTGTCGGGTTGTCGGGCATCCGCGGCTCCGGCTTATTTCATCATTTTCCGGTTCGACGCCGGCGGGTTGCGGTATCGGCCGCATCGCCGCAGTGTTCGGGCGTTTTCTGTGTCCGGGCGGATTTATTTCAGTATCAATCGCATCATTGTCGATGCCCGTCCGCATGACGCCTTTGTCGAGCGTTGCATCACGCATGTCCGCCGCCTGAAGGCGGGGGCGTTCGGATGGCTCCGTTGGCGAGCCGGCGCATGTGTGTAACGAGGTATCGCCCGGCAGTTCGCCGGTCCTCGAAGAATCTTCGGGCCGATCGTGTCGATTCTGTGTGCCAAAAATGAAGCGGACGCGCTGGTGCTGGCGAACGCGTCCGGTTACAGGTTGTATAGCTTTTTCCGCTAATCTGGAACGCGGCGCGCGCTTTGCGCAAGCGGTCGGGCCGGCATGACGCATGCCAACGATATGTCGATATGCAATGACCCCCGCGCGCCCATCCGTTCTGTAGCGGTGAAGTCAGCTTTCATGAATTTTTCATCAAGCCCAGAGGAGCACGAAAATGTCCTTGTCCATGACCTGTCGGTGCGGAAAGCGGATTTTCGCGGCCTGCGCCGCTGTTTTTCTCGCTTTGCTTTCGGTTTCCGCCTTCGCTAAAGAGGATGACAAATGGCGAAACGAGGAACAAGTCTACGCCAAAATCTGTGCTTATTGCCATGACGTCGGGGTTGGGCCGGTAATCAAGGGTCGGCAATTGACGCCGACGTATATTGCCGCCTGGGTCCGACACGGCTGGAAGGCGATGCCGGCCTTTTCCGCCGCCTTCATCGATGACAAGACCTTGCAGCGTCTTGCCGAGTATGTGTCGCAATCCGCGCCGCCGCAGCAATAAGGAGTCTGCCATGCATGTTACACGTCGTTCCTTTATTAAGGGCATCGCCCTGGGCGGTTTCGCCGGTGTGCTCATGGCGCGCCCGGGCCGGGCTTTGGCCCGGGCTGCGGCCGGTGTCCAAAGCCGGCCGGTTCTGGCGCTGGTCAGCGGCGCGGTCGAACGCTCGGCGTTCCTCCAGGGCATTGCCGAGACGGTGCCGGGTGAGTTCCTGCGGGTGCAGCGCACGGACCACGGCATGGGGTTCGTGCGGGATTTCAATCAGTTGCTGCGCTCCGGGCAGCCGACCCGGATCATCGGTCTGGTCGATGACGCCAGCGCCGCGCTGATCGTCGAGTTGGCGCGCGCCTCGGGCGTCCGCGTGCCGTGGCTGGGTTATCATGCGGCCAGTTCCGGACACTCGCGCCATCGGCTGCTCAGCACCGAGTCAACACGGGGTTGCGCGATGCGGTTGGGCCGGCAACTGAGCGCCTGCGGCGCCGGTTTCAGCCTTAGCGAGCAGCGCCCGCACCACGCCGAGACATCTTTCGAGCTGGCGGCCCGGCCCGGCAACGGCGCGGCAGGCGATTCGGACCGGTGGGCCGCGGCGCTTGGATTTATCCTGGCCGCGCCGGATGCTGAACGATCCGCCTGGGCGCCGCCGGCCGCCGGCACTCGGCCGCTTTTGGCCGGAAATTTCGTTTCTTTCGCGATCGAGACTTGAAGGAGTCAAATCAATGACTGAACAAAACTACGCCATACTTCCTCCGGGAGTTGAGCCGCAGGCGTTCCATAATGCGGTCCAGCAGTTCCGCCAGTTGCTCGGCAACGAGAACGTTCTGGTCAAGCAAGAGCAGCTGGTGCCTTACATGAAGATCATGATGTCGGTGGATGAAGCCGGGCACGCGGCCTCCGCCGTCCTGACCGCTACCAACGTGGAACAGGTGCAGGGCGTTGTGAGGATTTGCAACGAGCACAAGATCCCGGTGTGGACCGTGTCCACCGGCCACAACTTCGGCTACGGCACTGCCGCGCCGCATCATCGCGGCCAGATCATTCTGGACCTGAAGAAGATGAACAAGATCATCGAGATCGATCCGGACCTGTGTACCGCCCTGGTCGAGCCGGGCGTGACTTATCAGCAGCTGGCCGATCACATCAAGGAGAAGGGCTACAAGCTGTGGGTCGATCCGCCGGCGCCGTCCGCGATCGTGGGCCCGGTCGGCAACACCCTGGATCGCGGCGTCGGCTATACGCCTTATGCCGAGCATTTTATGTTTCAGTGCGGCATGGAAGTGGTGCTGGCCAACGGTAAAGTGCTGCGCACCGGCATGGGCGGCGTTCGGGACTCCAATACCTGGCAGGTGTTCAAGTGGGGGTACGGTCCGTACCTGGACGGTATTTTCACCCAGTCTAATTTCGGCATTGTGACCAAGATGGGGCTCTGGCTGATGCCGCAGCCGGATGTCTTCAGGCCGTTCGCGGTCAAGTTCAGGAAGGATGAGGATATCAAGGATCTGGTGGAGATGTTCCGGCCGTTGAGCATCAACGGCATTATTCCGAATGGCGTGGTATTCGCCGGCACCCTGTACGAGGCCAGCGCCACGGTGCGCCGATCCGATTACACCACGGAGAAAGGCGTGACTTCAAAAGACGTCATCCAGCGTATCCGCGACGAGCATAATATCGGCGCCTGGACTGCCTATGGCGCGCTGTACGGCACCCACGAGCAAGTCGAGGTCAACTGGCGGATCGTCATTGACAGTATCAAGAAGTTGGGGAAGGGCGAGATCATCACCGAAGATCATGCCGGCAATGATCCGGCGTTTAAATACCGCGCGGATCTGATGCGCGGCAACATGAACCTGACCGAGTTCGGTCTATACAACTGGCGCGGCGGCGGAGGGTCCATGTGGTTCGCACCGTTGAGCCAGGCCAAGGGCTCGGAGACGGTCAAGCAGGTCGAGCTGGCGACCCGGATCCTCAACAAGCACGGCCTGGACTATGTCGGCGAGTTTATCCTCACCCAGCGTGCCTTGCACCATCTCATCGATGTGCTGTTTGACCGCACCGATACCGAGGAGATGACCCGCGCCCATGACTGTTTCGCCGAACTGCTGGGTGAGTTCGAGAAAAACGGCTATGGCGTGTACCGGGTCAATACCGCGTTCATGGATCGCGTCGCCAATAGCTTCGGTCCGGTGCAGCGCGAGGTCAACAAGACGCTTAAGCGTGCGCTCGACCCTAACAATATCCTGGCGCCGGGCAAGTCGGGTATCGATTTGGATACGTAAGTGTGGCCGATGCGGCCGTTTTTGGGGTCTTGGGTCGAACAACCATGGAGCGCAAGTGCATTCGACCCTGCCATTGCGCGCGGACAAAAAATGAATGAACCGTCCCAATACAAAATGCCTCTAACCGGCTGACGATGAACAAGACTATCCAAGAGTTGCTGTATCGTTGCGGCGTATCCGGTACAATAATTCACCCTTATATTGATGTAAGATCGACCAGACGCCATAAGACCTTAAATTGTAATTCATGTTTTATCCCAAAGATTTTATCGAAACGGCCGAAGGGCTGATTTTTGCCGTGGTGGCGCAAGGCCTGGAACAGGGCAAGGTGTTGTGTTTTTTACGTTACGTAAGGGAAGCCTCGGGCTGGAAAAAATATGACACCGACCAGGCCAACGCCCTGCTGGCACAGCATCATCCCGATTATCTGCATTATTCCAGCGTTCTGGATGCGCATTTGCATGCGGTGGCGGTAATACGCATAGTCAGGCATCACCAACCCCAGCACCGGCTGCGGCATATCACGCGCTCGAAGTCGCCGGATACGGTTGAGCAGGATTTGCTCCAGTTGTGCCATTTATTCCGGAAGCAGGGGCTGGATTTAATGAAGATCGGGGTGACTGGCTCGTTGCTGATCGGCGTTCAGCAGCACAGTTCCGATATCGATCTGGTCTGTTACGGGCGCAATGTTTTCCATGAAGCCAGGGCGATAACGCGCGAGCTGATCCGACTGGGCCATTTGCAGGATCTCAATGGCGATGACTGGCGGCAATCCTATCAGCGCCGCTCATGCGCGTTGAGTTTTGACGAATACGTCTGGCACGAACGGCGCAAATCCAATAAGGGAATCATTAACGGGCGCAAGTTTGATTTGAATTTTATTGAAAACGAGGCTAAGCCGGAATCGGTCAATTTCCAAAAAGGCGAGTCGGTTACGCTGCAATGCGAGGTCACCGACGATACGCGCGCGTTTGATTATCCCGCCGAATTTAAAGTGGCTCATAAGTACATCCAAAGGGTCGTCAGTTTTACCGCCACTTATACGGGGCAGGCTTTGCGCGGCGAAACGGTGGAGGTATCGGGGCGGCTGGAACAGGAAGAGCAGGGGCTCAAACGTATCGTCGTCGGTTCCAGCCGGGAAGCCCATGGCGAATATATTAAGGTTATTCAACCGCCGGATGCATAAGTTACCTGATTTCAGCGCGGTTATTTTCGATATGGATGGCCTGGTTCTGGATACCGAGACCACGTATGTGGCTGCCTGGCAGCAGGCGGCCGGCGCCATGGGGTATGAATTTCCGGAAGCGTTTTGCCTGTCCATGTCGGGGTTGCATTCCGAGGTTGTCGAGCAGCGGTTGATGGCTTTTTGCGGGGCGGATTTCGATCTGAAAACATTCGCCCGGTTAAGTACCGATTATTGGCATCACTACGTCAATACCCATGGGATCAACACGAAAAAAGGCTTCAGGCAATTGCTTGACCTGATTGCCGGGCAGGGCATTCCTTATTGCCTGGCCACCAACAGCCCCATGCTCAATGCGTATCAATGCCTTGAATCCGCCGGCATCAGGGATGTTTTTTCAACGATTGTCACGCGTGATCATGTGCGCCAGGGCAAGCCCTCGCCCGAGATTTTCCTGAAAGCGGCGGCGTTGCTGAACGTACCTATCAGCCGTTGCCTGGTGGTCGAGGATTCTCATGCCGGCATTGAGGCGGCGTCCAGAGCCGGCGCGTTTTCGGTGCTGATTCCGTCGATCCTGCCCGTCGATCCGCACACACGCGAGTTGTGCGATGTCATGATGAATGACCTGGCGCAATTGGCCGATGTAATCAACGGACTGATCCCCGTTGCCGCGCCGATCGGCCCACAGGAGAACTCATAGCGTCTCTGTAGGTGCGAATTCATTCGCACTGCGCCAAATAAGGCAAATGTGAATACCCCGCCATCAAGCCTTTCAGGTTTGGCATGGACTGTCTGCTGAGGAGCAAATATCTGTCCATGCGGCCGTTCGTGATCTTCGTGGTGAACACAGCCTCGGTATGCATTCCCACGCAGGAGCGCGGGAACGAGTAATCAAACCCTTCAGGTTTGGCACAGACTGTCGAGGCCATTTTGTGTTTGTCGCTTTAAGTCCGCGCCGACATTTAAAAACCGCTTCCTTTGTTCACATGAGAGTTTGATCATGTATAATTTCCGCCACTTATCTGCCACAAGCGATTTATAACTTTTGAAAGTACAACATTCTAAAGTCTCAGTAATTGCCCCCGCGAGATTGCATATGGGGTTCATCGATTTAAGCGGATCATTGGGCCGTCATTTCGGCAGCATTGGCATCGCGCTTAATGAAATCAGCACGCGTTTGTCGATAACCAGGGCCGAGCAATGCACCGTCACTGGACCCGCCGCGCAGCGAGCCAAAAAATGTACGGCCATGCTGTGCCGGACGCTGGACGTATCCGATAAGCTGAATATCACGATTGAAGCGGCTATCCCCGAACATGTCGGGCTGGGCTCGGGCACGCAAATGTCCCTTGCGATAGGTTCCGCCTTGAACGCGTTTTACGGCTTGGGGCTGACGGTTCGCGAAATCGCCCAGTTGACCGACAGAGGCATGCGCTCCGGTATCGGTATCGGCATTTTTGAACAGGGCGGCCTGGTGGTCGACGGCGGCCGGGGCGAAAAAACGGTCACGCCGCCGGTGCTGGTGCATATGGATGTGCCCGAGGATTGGCGCTTTATTCTTGTCTTCGACCAGCGCGGGCAGGGGCTGCATGGTCATCAGGAAACCCAGGCTTTTGCCGTATTGCCGCCCTTTTCCAGCCAGGAAGCCGCGCGCTTATGTTATCTGTTGTTGATGCAGGGCTTGCCGGCCGTGGCGGAGAATGACATCGTCAAGTTCGGCGATGTCATCACGCAGCTGCAAAGGTCGGTCGGAGAGCATTTCGCCGCGGCGCAGGGCGGCGTTTTCACCAGTCCGGAAGTGGCCGAAGTGATGGATTGGTTTGAACGCCAGGGCGCCGTCGCCATCGGCCAGACTTCTTGGGGGCCTACCGGCTTTTGCGCGGTGGACGGCGCGCATTTTGCGGAATCCCTGGTCAGGCATGCCGGGCAGGAGTTCGCTCATTTTGATAATCTGAGTTTTACGGTTGCCAGTGCCCGTAATAACGGCGGCGACGTTTTTGTCATGTAGGCATCGTTGTTGTCCCGGTGACGGTCGGCACGGTCATTCCTGAGTCTCTTCTCGTTATCGCCGGTTCCGCGCGCATGTTGGCGCAGGCGGCGAAAGCGTCCGGGCTGAAGCCTTTAGTCATCGATCTGTTCGCCGATCAGGATACCAGAGCCTGCGCCGAGGCATTCCGTCAGGTCGATTCATTGGCCGAGGCCGACATCGCGGCGGCCGTGGACGATTTCATCAAGCATCATGGTGTTGCCCAGGTTGTTTATGGCGGCGGTTTTGAATGTCATCCGGAGAGTCTGCATTATCTGGGCGATCGGTTGAATCTTCTCGGCAATGCTGTCGAGGTGTTTACAGGCGTTCAGGATAAGAAAACGTTTTTTTCCTGTCTCGAGCGCTTAAAGATTCCTTATCCGGCCGTTTCGTTTGATGTGCCGGCATCCGATGGGGATTGGCTGGTAAAGCCGCATCAGGGGCGGGGCGGCATAGGCATCAAGCGCTGGCATGCCGGAGACGCGATAGCTTCGGCATCGGTTTACTGGCAGCGCTATGTCGAAGGCGAGCAAAATTCCGTGCTGTTTCTGGCTGATGGCAGCAACGCGCAGGTCGTCGGCTTTAACAGGCAATGGACAGAGGCCCTGGATGATGCGCAGGCGTTCGTATTTTCGGGCATCAGCAATGATTGCTTGTTGCACGATGCGCATAAAGCGCTGATAAAGGACTGGCTAAAAAAACTGGTGCCGATTTTTGCGATCAAGGGTTTGAATTCGCTCGATTTCATCCGGTCAGGGGAACGAATTTACGTGCTGGAAATCAATGCGCGTCCGCCGGCCAGCATGCAGTTATATGATCAGGATTTGCTGATCAGGCACATCAAGGCCAGCCAGGGCGAGTTGCTTGGCGGGCCATTCGGGCAGGCGGGCTATACGGGCTATCGGGTTATTTACGCGTCATCGGAGTTGCGTATTCCCGACCCGTTCGCATGGCCGCCATGGTGCCTGGATCGGCCTGAATCCGGTGCATTAATTGGCATAAAACAGCCGATTTGCAGTATCATTGCGCACTCGAAAAAGTCGCGGCGGGTGTGGGAAAAGCTGGCGACTAGGCAGCAGATTATTGTTAATAAATTAAATCAAGGTATCGACCGATATGGAATATACAGCAAGCGTTAATAAATTGACTCAGCCATTAGTCAAGCAACTGATTGATAACGCCGATAAATTAAGAATCCATGTAGAAAAACTGGCAAATGGCTGCACAATCGTTGATGCCGGTATTAACGTGCCGGGCGGCATCGAAGCCGGGCGCATCATTGCTGAAATCTGTCTCGGCGGCATGGGCACTGTCACGATCAGCCAAAGCCCATATACGGCTAACTGGCCATTGACCGTCAACGTCCATACCGGCAACCCGGTGCTGGGCTGTCTGGGCAGTCAATACGCGGGCTGGAGCCTGTCGCATGAAAAATATTACGCCTTGGGTTCGGGGCCGGCCCGTGCCATGGCGACTAAAGTAAAAGACGGCAAGGAAGAGCCGGTGGAGGAGCTTTACAAGGAACTGGAGTATCGCGACGAGGCCGAGTCGACCGTACTGGTGATCGAGAATGATGCGGTTCCGCCTGTCGAGCTCGTGGAAAAAGTCGCGGCCGCCTGCAAGGTCGATCCTTCCAGATTGACGATCATTGTCACGCCGACCAGCAGCCTGGCCGGCGGCGTTCAGGTGGTGGCGCGGGTGCTGGAAGTAGCCATGCACAAGGCGCATGCCCTGCATTTTCCGCTGGAAAACATTATCGACGGCAGCGGCAGCGCGCCGGTTTGTCCGCCGCATCCGAATTTTGTCAAGGCCATGGGGCGCACTAACGATGCGATTCTGTTCGCGGGCCAGGTGCATATCTTCGTCAAGGGCAGCGACGAGGATGCCGAAAAACTGGCGCGGGAACTGCCCAGTTCAACGTCCAAGGATTACGGCAAGCCTTTCGCCGATATTTTTAAACAGTATGAATACGATTTCTTTAAAATCGACGCCATGCTGTTCAGTCCGGCCAGCGTTATCGTGACGGCGGTCGAGTCCGGCAAAAGCTTCCGCGCCGGCAAGCTCGACAATGCCTTGCTGGATCAGTCTTTCGGCGCCTAAAACGCCCGGTCATCCTGCCGCAAGGCGCCAATGGCGCCTTGCGGCCTCCATCGGGTTGTCCAACCCGGCTTTTCATTTTTGAGAGTACGCGTGTGAGTCGCATAGCAATTTTTACCGATGATCCGGGCTGGCACGGCAAGCAGTTGCGTCTTGCTTTCGCCGGCCGGGGTTACGACTGCGAATTTGTCTCGTTAACCGAGTGCGGTTTTACCATCGAGCCCGGACAGATGCCGGTTTCGATACCCGGGTTCGAGCAGGCGCTGCCCGATGCCGCCTTCGTTCGCGGCGTGCCGGGCGGTTCATTGGAAGAAGTCGTGATGTATCTGGATGTTCTGCATGCCTTAAAGGCGATGAGTATTCCCGTCTACAATGACGGGAAGGCCGTTGAGCGCAGCGTCGATAAGGGCATGACCAGCTTTCTGTTGCGCAATGCGGGGCTGCCGACGCCTGTGACCTGGATCTCGCGGGACAGGGAACTGGCCTTGAGCATTGCCGAGGAAGAATTGAGCAACGGCAATCTGTTGATCAGCAAGCCGCTGTTCGGTTCGCAAGGCGAGGGCATCCGGCGTATTGAAAAAATGACCGACCTGTTCTGGCTGACCAGCAGTCATGGCGTTTATTATCTGCAACGCTTTGTGCATTGCGACGGCGTGGGCTTTTCCGATCATCGCGTCTTCGTGATCAACGGCCGTGCGGTTGCGGCCATGCGCAGGCGCGGCAAGTTTTGGCTGAACAATGTCGCGCGCGGCGCGCAATGCGAAGTGATCGATCTGGATCCCCAAATGGCGGATCTGGCGGTCAGGGCAACGCATGCGCTGGCCATGGATTACGCCGGCGTGGATATCATTCGCGACCGGGAAGGCAATTACACCATTATTGAAATAAACAGCATTCCGGCCTGGAAAGGCCTGGAGAGTGTTTGCGATGTCAATATCGCCGAATTGCTGGTGGACGATCTGATAACCCGATATCTCGATCAAAACCGGCCTGAACTGGTTGCCGCTGTCTCATGATTTCCGCAAAACGCCTGAGTGATCTGTACCGGTTGGCCTGCGAAGTGGAATTGCAGGCCTTCAAGCCCGGCAATGTCAGTGTTTATGCCGGTGGCCATGATATGACCGTGGCGGATTTCAGGGTCAGCGCCGAAGTCAGTGCGCCGCCTCTGTGCAATCCGGATTATTCGCTGGGCGAAAAAATCTATTATGCCGTCAAGGCGACACGGGAAGCGGTAGGTTGCAATACCAATTTGGGAATTCTATTGCTGTGCGCGCCGTTGATCCAGGCGGTCAACCGTTGCGGCCCTGGCGTATCGCTGAGGCAGGCGTTGCGCGATGTTATCGCCACGACCACAATTGAAGATGCCGATTGGGTTTTTAAGGCCATCACCCTGGCATCGCCAGGTGGGTTGGGCGAGTCCGAGGAGCAGGATGTCAGTGACAAGGCATCCGTGACCTTGACCGAGGCCATGAAAATAGCTGCCCCCAAAGATCGCATCGCGTTGCAATACGCTACGGATTATAAAGATATTTTCGAATTTTCAGTTTTGAGGTATAATGCGCACTTCACTCGGTGGGGAGACCGAAATTGGGCCGCGGTTGCAGTATATGCCGCTTTGCTCAGTCAATTTCCTGATAGTCATATCGAAAGAAAATTCGGAGACAAGTACTCCGAATTAGTTGCGGCCAGGATGGTTCTGCTTAACGAGGAGTTTTCCAAAACTGATAATCCGGAGCGACTTAAGCCATTGCTTTATCGCATCGATCGGGAATTTAAGCTTGATGGGATTAACCCGGGCACAACGGCTGATTTGACTGTAGCAACTGTGCTGACAGTATTTTTAGAGGATTTAATTGAGAATCTTTAACTTTTTCAATTAGTCTTCGACAACGAATTTGTTTTAAAAGCAAATATCTGACATTTAATGTCCTTGGATTTAATCTAAACTTTTTTCATTTTTTTTCTACACAGGGGAAAATAAGCATGGCTAAAATCAATAACTTGCGCGTTGGTGAATCTTTGGTGGGTGAAGGCAACGAAGTTGCTCACATCGACCTGATGATCGGTCCTAGAGGTTCTGCTGCTGAAAGCGCGTTCGCTAACTGCTTGACAAACAACAAAGACGGTTTTTCCAGCCTGTTAGCGGTTGTTGCACCTAACCTGATGGTTAAGCCTTCAACTGTTATGTTCAACAAAGTAACTATCAAAGGTTCTAAACAAGCGGTTCAAATGTTTGGCCCTGCACAACGTGGTGTTGCCATGGCTGTTGCTGACTCTGTTGAAAACGGCACAATCCCAGCAAACGAAGCTGACGATCTGTTCATCTCTGTTGGTGTATTCATCCACTGGGCTGCTGAAGACGACGCTAAGATCCAACAGTACAACTACGAAGCGACTAAAGAAGCTATCGCTCGCGCTGTTGCTGGCCTGCCTACAGCTAAAGAAGTTGTTGAAGGTAAAGCAACTGCAGTACATCCATTCGCTGCTAACTAAGATTTACTTAGTTTCTGGGAATATCAAAAATACCCCGACTCGTCGGGGTATTTTTTTGTCTGAAGGTTTTTGATATCGCCGGCGCTCAGGTGCCCTGAATGCAGCGCGCTGGCCATCAGGGCATGCCTGATGCCTATGTCACTCAAGGCCGTTAAATCCTGTTTATTCCGGACGCCGCCCGCGGCGATAAAGTGTTTATCCGGGTACTGCCGACAAAAGCGGGTGAGTTTGTCGAGGTCGGGGCCGCTATGGCTGCCCACGCGCGCCAGCGTCATGATGATAATGCGATCGGGCCACAAGTCCGGTCTGTGAAACAGGGATTTTGCCCCCAGCGCGTCGGTCGGCGAATAATCCAGGGACAGAATGAAGTTATTGTTGAAAGCCTTAAGCTCATCGATGGTTTCGTCGCAAAAGGATTCGCTGCCCAGCACCGGCACGGAATTGCCGGGCCGGCCTGCATATCGTTCGCCTGGCTGATGGCCGCTGTCTATCCAAAAGGTCAGCATGGGAAAACGGATCAGCACCTTATTGATTAACGGTTCATGGCTGCCTTGCCGCGTAATCGCATTGAGATCGGCGATATAAAAAGTGGAGAACGCGTGAAGGCTTAAAAATGCCTCGATGACGCTGTCGATATCCGATGAGCGGCACAAGCCGGTGTTGATCGGCTGGTATTGATCGCGCAGGCCCTGTCTGGCATGCACGACGACACCGTCTTTCAAGTCGATGACCGGGATTATATTCATGGCTATCTGTTATGCCGTAAAACGCAGGGTGTCCTGTAAATGATACAATAGGCAAAATTCATCAGCCGTAATGGCTATCATCTTTTGCTGGTTGTTTTGATTGTGAAAATTCTGGTGTTTGAGTATATCACGGGCGGCGGTTTTAATAAGCAGGCGCTGCCGGGCTCGCTAGTGCGCGAAGGTCGCTTGATGCTGCAGGCCCTGCTCGATAATTTATCCGCCCTGGAAGGCGTCGAACCGGTTGTGATGCTTGATGAGCGGCTGATAGACACGATAGACACGTCCGGCATGGCGGCGATTGCTATCCGGCCGGAACATGAGGTTATGGAGGAATTCACCCGGCTGGCCGCGCAGTGCGATGCGGCATGGCCGGTCGCGCCGGAATTCGACGGGATTTTACAGGCGCTGTGTCAAGCGGTTGAGCAGTCCGGCAGGGCTTTATTGAGCTCGCCGGCTGGTGCCGTGGCCCTGGCCGGCAATAAACTCAGGACCTATGAACGGCTCAGGCGGCACGATATCACGACTGTTGCGACGCGCTTGTTCGATGAGGTTGATTATTGTGCCGGAGAATGGATGGTCAAATCCATCGATGGCGTGGGCTGCGGTGAAAGCTATTTGATCACCAGCCGCGAGGACTTCGCGGCATGCTCGTTACAGGCGCGGGATAAAGCGCGGTTTATTTTTCAACCTCATGTTCAGGGGGAAAAAACCAGCCTATCGTGTTTGTTCAAGCAGGGGCGGGCTTGGCTGATATGCGTTAATTTGCAGCGTTTCGAAATTGTCGATAACCAGTACCGGTTAACGGAATGCGTGGTCAATTATCAGGCCGGCACCGGCCCGTATCTGAAATTGGCGGCGGACATCGCCCGGGCTTTCCCCGATTTATGGGGCTATGCGGGCATCGATCTGATCGAGACGGCGGAGCGGATCCATGTGCTGGAAATCAATCCGCGCCTGACCACGTCATTTGCGGGCATCGGCCAGGGCCTCGGCATTAATGTCGCGGAACAGGTGTTGCGGCTGCTGGGCGGCGAGCCGCAATTACATCCGGTGCGTAATCAGGCTATTACTATAAAGGTAAGGGAATCAGATGCAGCTTAACAGTGTCGGTTGGGATATAGGCGGGGCTCATGTCAAGGCGGCCATTATTGATGAGGCCGGCGACATTATCGATGTGTTTCAGCAGGCTTGCCCTTTATGGATGGGCCTGGATCGGCTGCATCAGGCGGTCAACGCGATTTTACTGCAATTGCCGGCCGCCGGGTGCCGGCATGCCGTGACCATGACCGGCGAGCTGGTCGATTTGTTCGAGAACAGGGATGACGGCGTCCGGCAAATCATCGAGGCCGTGAAAGCGCTGATACCCGGGGACAAGGTTCTGGTTTTCGCCGGCAGGGAAGGCATGATCGAGCTGGAGGCCATTAAGGAAACGCATTATGAGGCGATCGCATCAGCCAACTGGCTGGCCAGCGCTTCGTTTGCCGCGCACAAGCTCGACAACGGTTTGTTCGTCGACATAGGCAGCACCACGACCGATATTCTGCTGCTGCACGGCCAACAGGTGCGGGCGGAAGGCTATACTGATTACCAGCGTCTGATGTCGGAGGAACTGGTTTATACCGGCATTATCAGGACGGCGGTCATGGCCGTGGCGCAGATGGCGTTCGATAAAGGCCGCGAAATCGGCTTGATGGCCGAGTATTTCGCCACGATGGCCGATGTTTATCGCGTCACCGGCGAGCTCAATGAGGTGCATGACCTGGCCGATACGGCCGATGGCGCCGAAAAAACCGTGATGGCCAGCGCCAGGCGCTTATCGCGCATGATAGGCTGCGATTTTAAAGCCGAGGAACTGCCGCGCTGGCGGCAATTCGCCCTGCATATTCGCTCGCAACAGTTGCAAAAAATCCAGCGGGGTTGTGAAAGACAGCTGTCGCGCCATGCGCTCCCCCAGGGCAGTCCCTTGATCGGCGCCGGCGTAGGGCGTTTTCTGGTCAGGCAGGTCGCGCTGAATCTGGGGCATCCTTACCTTGATTTCAGTGACTTATTCCGGGTTGCGCCTGTCCGGATGGGGTTGTCTGCCGCCGATTGCGCGCCGGCCGTCGCAGTTGCCTGTCTGGCCAGAGAGTTTTGTTAAATCGGGCGGCTGTTATAAAATCACAATCTGGATATTCATTTGCCGATGCCCCTCACAATCCATTCAACCGACTGTGCGACGCGTGCACCATTTGCTAATCCGTTTTCCAACTAGACACAACTTAAATGTCGTCATCGAAACAATTTAATTTTCCGCTCCCTTATTTTCATAACAGCGCAGAACTTTTTGCCCCGATTGCCAGCCGTCCCTGGTCGGTTTTTCTCGATAGCGGTTATCCTTACAGCAAACAGGGCCGGTACGATATTATCGCGGCCGACCCGATCTGCACGCTGGTCACCCATGGCGATACGACCGAAATCACGCAAAACGGCGTTTCGGTGCAATCCGCCGAGGATCCTTTCCTGTTGCTCAAGCGGCAGCTGAATCCGGCGTTTCCCGCCATTGACGGCGTGCCTTTCAACGGCGGAGCCATCGGTTATTTTTCCTATGATCTGGCTCGCCGTCTGGAAAAGCTGCCGGTTATCGCCGAGGACGCCGAACATATCGCGGAAATGGCCGTAGGCATCTATGAATGGGCGCTTGTCATCGATCATGCGCGGCAAAAAAGCACGTTGGTCGGGCACGTTGCCGATGACCGGAAACGGCAGGCTTTAATCGAGCAGTTCAGCCGGTTGCCGACCCCGCGCCCCGATGAACCGTTCAGGGTGACCGGCGATATTAAAGCCAATATGGACAAGGCGGCTTATGCCAGGGCTTTTGAACGCATCAAGCATTACCTGAAAGAAGGCGATTGCTATCAGGTAAACCTGACGCAGCGCTTCGCGGCCGATTGCGAGGGCGATCCCTGGGCCGCTTATCGGGTGTTGCGCGAATTAAATGCCGCGCCGTTCAGCGGCTATCTGAACCTGCCCGAGGCGCAAATTCTCAGTTCGTCGCCGGAGCGCTTTTTAAAGCTTACCGACGGCATTGTGGAAACCAAGCCGATCAAGGGCACGCGCCCGCGCAAACAGGATGCCGCCGAAGACCGGCGGCAGATACAGCTGCTGCAAGACAGCAAAAAGGACAGGGCCGAAAATGTCATGATCGTTGATTTGCTGCGCAATGACCTGAGCAAGACCTGTAAAAAAGGGTCGGTCAAGGTACCGGTTCTGTTTGATGTGGAAAGTTATGCCACCGTGCATCATCTGGTCAGTACCGTCACCGGCGAGTTGGCCGACAACCGGCATGCGCTGGATTTGCTGAGAAGCTGTTTTCCGGGCGGGTCGATTACCGGCGCGCCCAAGATTCGCGCCATGGAAATCATCGAAGAAATCGAACCTCACCGGCGCGGCGTTTATTGCGGGTCCATCGGCTACCTGGGATTCGACGGCAATATGGACACCAGTATCACGATCAGAACGCTGGTGCATTCGGGGCATACGATCCGTTTCTGGGCCGGCGGCGGCATCGTCAACGATTCGGTCATGGAAGATGAATATCAGGAGTGCTTTGACAAGGCGGCGGCGATGATCAGACTGCTGCAGCGGTTTACGTCGGAATGATCGTTGTCAAGCTGGGCGGCAGCCTGGCCGAGTCCGGGGCGCTGGTTTCCTGTCTGAATACCATCGAACGAACCTGGCCTGACGGCGCGGTGATTGTGCCCGGCGGCGGCGCGTTTGCCGATCAGGTCAGGCTGGCCCAGCGGCACTGGCGGTTCGACGACGGCACGGCGCATGCGATGGCGCTGCTGGCCATGCAGCAGATGGCTTTACTGTTTAAGGGACTCAAGCCTGATTTTTCGATTGCCGGTTCGGTTGCCGGTATTCAGGCGCAATGGGCCGAAAAAAAAATCGTGATCTGGTCGCCCGATATCGGCGAACTTGACAAGGCGGGCATCGAGGCCAGTTGGGACATTACATCGGATAGTCTGGCCGCCTGGCTAGCCGAAGCGCTTTCGGCGGATGAGCTGATTCTGGTAAAGTCAGCCGTGATTGACGTCAGGCCCGACATCGGTAAACTTGCCGAGCAGGATATCGTTGATAAGGCATTTTGCGGCTTTATAGCGCAGGCGCCGTTTACAGTAAAAATCATTAATCATCGAAGTTTATAATGTCCGAATACAACAAATCGTTATCGAGTTTTTTGATAAAAAAATCATTCGATTCACTCAGTAGCTTTTTCTCAAAAAAATTCCGCAATGTTTATTACAGCGCCCGGGAATCGATCGGCGATCACAAGCGTACCATCGTCGTCTCCCAGGTTGAGCATGCCTGTGCCAGTCTGCAGGATACCCGGGATGAATTCGAGGATGCGCTGGAGCGATTCAAGTCGCTGGTCAGCGTCAACGAAACCACGCTGGATCATAAGTACAATCTGTTAAACAGGCAGTACCAGTTCTGCCGCGCCAAATCCGAGGCCGTCAGCGACAGGATCAAAGCCATAGAGGACGTCAGCGAAGCGCTGTTTATCGAATGGGAAAAGGAGCTTGGCGAATACACCAACCGCTCTTTGCGTAACCTGAGCAGGCAGCAGTTGAAGGCCGCCCGGCAAAACTATGCCCGGCTGATCAAATCCATGCGCAAAGCCGAAGCCAAGATTCAGCCGGTGCTGCTGGCTTTCAAGGATCAGGTGCTATACCTTAAGCATAACCTCAATGCGCAGGCCATTGCGGCATTGAGGCATGAGTTTATTGAAATCGGCATCGACATATCGCAATTGATTTATGCGATGGAACAAACCATCGCCGAAGCGAATCAGTTTGTTTCGACCCTGGTTGAACAAAAGGCGTTGCCTGACCGATGATGTTATAACTTGTAGAGAATATCGTTGGATTTGTCGCGAGGATCCTTAGGCGTGTGCCTTTCCTGATCAATCCGCTCCTGGCCGAATTTGGCAATCATTTCCTCCCAGCTGGAATACTGGGTGTAGGCGGCAATGCCGGCATTTTTGCGTTGTTGATAAATTTCCTTGCCTATGGCGATGATTTCTTCGGGAGCCTTGCCGTCAACCTTATCAAGAAATTCATCGTTGTCTTTTATGGCATCACGGATGGTCCAGAAAGAGACTTCAAATTCAATGCGTTTGTCGGTAGGCAGACGATTTTTAATCGATTTTACCGATTTGTAGGCGGTGCGGGTGTTATGGCCGTTTATTTCCTGGCCTTTACCGCAGGCGATTAATGTTGCGCAGCTGAGAAAAATTAGAAGAGTAGACAGTTTCTTCATATAGATAACCTCGAAGTTTAAGTACGGGTCCATGTAGCGTTATTTATAATTATTGCATTACACCCTGTGACCAAACAAAGTAAAATGGTCGGTTATTATAAACCCAAGCTAACTTTCTATGCTGGAATTTATCCAATTATTAAAACAGCGTTACCTGGCCGTATTGAGTCAACCGGGCAATGAGTCCATAGAGACAAGCTATCGACAGCGGATAGACCAGCTCATTTTGGCGGAGGCCTTTATGCGTAAAGGCCAGCTTCTGGCATCCGGGCCAGACCATCCGTTGCAGATCACAGTTATTGGTCCGACGCAGGCAGGAAAGAGTTCACTTGTCAACTTATTATTAAACAGCAACATCGCCGGAGTGAGTCCGTTGGCGGGCTATACCGTACATCCCGAAGGCTTCTGCAACGAGATCAGCCTGAAGGAATGCAGCGATTTACAGCGTTATTTCGGCCGCTTCCAGCAATTGCGGCAAGGGCAGGTGCCGATTGACCGGTATGACTGCTACCTATTGACTGAAAATGCCACCGATTCGGCGTATTTACCGCCTTGCGTGCTTTGGGATACGCCCGATTTTGATTCGATAGACGCCGCCAATTATCGCGAAGGGCTGATCCGGACGATTGCCCTGGCCGATATCATTGTGCTGGCGGTCAGCAAGGAAAAATACGCCGATCAATCGGTCTGGGACATCATGTCCGTGCTCGAGGACCTGCATCAGCCGACCATTATCTGCCTGAACAAGCTCGTCGAAGGTTCCGAATCCCTGCTGATTCATTCGCTGAAGGATAAATGGCAGCAGGCCAGAAAGGATGAATTTCCCGAAGTCGTGCCGTTGTATTACCAAAAGCAGACGGGACAGCCGGTCTGGCCGGAATCCCGGCGGCAGCTGCTGGCTCAGATGGTTAACAAGGTCAGCCATAAAAAACAGGCGCGCTACGAACAGGAATTGCTGCAAAAACACTGGCGTGAATGGGTTGAGCCGGTGGTCGCCGAGCACCAGGCGCTGGCAGACTGGCAGGAACTGGTCGATCAACTGATGAAGCAGGCACTGGACAGTTACCGGCGGGATTTCCTGGATCATCCGCATCATTACGAGACCTTCAAATACGCCTTGGCGGAGTTGCTGCGCCTGCTGGAGATACCAGGCCTGGCCGGCGTTTTGGCCGGCACGCGCAGGGTGTTGACCTGGCCGGTCAGACAAGTCATGAAGCTGGGCCGCAAAAGGCGGCACATTGCCGACAGCAGCCATGAAGTCGCCCTGTTGAACCAGTTAGCCGAACACATGCTGATCCAGATGGCCGACCGGCTTCTGGACAGGGCGGAACAGAACCGGCACAACCAATGGTGGAAAGAAGCCGGCAGCCTGTTGCGCAGCCGGCGGCCGGACATCTTGCGGGATTTCAACAATGCCGCGAAAAGCTATCATATAGCTTTTCAGCAGGACGTGGAAAACACCGCTCAACAGCTGTATCACAAGCTGCAGGAAAAGCCAGTGGTCCTGAACAGCCTGCGGGCCACGCGCGTCACCACCGATGCGGCCGCCATTGCGCTGGCGTTGAACACCGGCGGCATAGGCATGCATGATCTGATCATTGCGCCGGCCATGCTGACCGTCACGTCTTTGTTGGCCGAAAGCGCCATCGGCGGTTATATGAACCGAGTCGAGGCGGAATTGAAACAACACCAGCTAACCACCGTCAAGCAGACCCTGTTTATTGATAGTATGGGCAGAAAACTTGCCGAACTGCCCAAGCAATTAACGCATCTTACACAGTTTAATATTGAGCCCGAGCAGCTGCAGACGGCCGAACACCAACTCAAAGAAAAGCGACATGGCTTACGAATACTCTGACTTAGTAGAACAAACAAAACGCTGGGCCGAGCAAGCCGCGGCCGCCGGCTGGATCGGCCAGGAGTCGGCGCGGCAGTTAAGCGAGTTTGACGCACGAACGCCCGATACCCTGTTCGAGCATAGCGGCTCCAGGCCCTTGATCGTGGCCTTCATGGGCGGCACCGGCGTGGGCAAGAGCACATTGTTAAACCGCCTGGCCGGCCAGGCGGTCGCCCGGACCGGCGTGGAAAGGCCGACATCGCGCGAAGTCACGTTGTTCCACCACCATAGCGTTGCCATCAGGAACCTGCCCGATAAATTGCCTGTCGAGCGCATCAAGATAGCCCAGCACGATGATGAATCGAAAAAAAACATCATCTGGATCGATATGCCCGATTTCGACAGCACCGAACAGAGCAACAAACAACTGGTTCTGGAATGGCTGCCGCATATCGACGTACTCGTTTATGTCGTCAGCCCCGAGCGCTACAGGGATGAAAAAGCCTGGCGCCTGCTGCTCGCCGAAGGCGGACGCCATGCCTGGCTGTTTGTGCTGAATCAGTGGGATCGGGGCCAGATTGCCCAATATCAGGACTTCAGGCAGCAACTGCACAAGGCCGGATTTGAAGAACCGATCATCTATAAAACGGTCTGCGCGGATTACCCGCAAGACGATGAGTTCGAATCATTAAAAGCCACGATTGAATCGCTGGCGACCGAACACGTGATCCAGCAGCTCGAGCTGAGAGGCCTGCAAATCCGCAAGGATGACCTCAAACAAAAACTGCAAAGCCATATGCCGTCGCTGGGTTCCAGGCAGGCCGTCCAGCACACGCCGCAACTGTGGCAAGAGCAATGGCAACGCACCGCCGACACCCTGCAGCAGGGTTTCGTCTGGCCGATACAGCAAGTCGCCAATTACTATGCCGAACATGCCGCCGATTTGATCACCAATCCGGCTACCGGCAAATACTCATCGCGCACGGACGTGCAATTATGGGACGAATGGGCCGGCGCGCGTTTTGAAGACGGTCTGGATGAGTTCATTCTGAGCGTCGACCAGCAGGGCATCCCGGTTGCACCGCTTAAAAAACAGTTGGCCGCAATCCGCGAAAAGGCGCCGAAAATTATTCAGGCCCAGAGTGAACTGGCCGTACGGCAGGCGCTGGCCAATCCCGGCAATGTCATGCATCGCGCCTTTTTAAAATTCGTGCGCCTGTGCGAAATCATACTGCCGCTGGCGGCCATCATTTGGGTCGGTTACCGAGTTTTCATGGTGTATTACACCAGCGAGGCAGGCAATGAAGCGTATCTGGGCGTGAATTTCGCCATTCATAGCACCTTGCTGATCGCCATAACTTGGCTGGCGCCGTTTTTTATTTTGAAGAAAATGAAACCTTCACTGGAAAAAAGTGCCTTACGGGGACTTAACAAAGGCCTGATGAACGGGCTCAGCATGATCGAATACGAAGTGGCGGACATTATAGAAAATTTCAGCCGACAACATTCCGAGCAGATCAGCCGGATAGGCGGCATCATCGAGCAGTGCGAAACGGGCGGCAAGCCCAAGGAACTATCGCAAGAGGACAAAGGTCTGTTAACCAGAATGTTGATTGAATGAGCGGATTTCAGATAATTGAAATTTTTTTTTAAATGAAGGGAATCTTTTTAGCATAATTGACTCATATCAATTACAATACACAAGTTAAGGGGGCGACCTGGCTTCGACGTGGGTAGCAAAACCTTAAGTGCATGCCGAGGACTGTACACCTCGTAAATCCTACAGAAAAAAAGTATTCGCAAACGACGAAAACTACTCAGTGGCTTTAGCAGCTTAAAACCTGCACCACTTCTCTGACTGCGTGTGCTTATGCGCGCAGAGTTCTTCGGAACATTCAGGGATCATATTACATAAGATCGCGTCAGGGCTTAGTTCGGAGCCTGAAGCGTTAAATCCAATCGAAATCGCTGTTGATCCTCTTGGCCCGACGGGTAGTCAACAGTTAAATCAAAAGCGCGGGATAAGCATGTAGACCTTATGGCGGAGTGCTTGCGGACGCGGGTTCAATTCCCGCCGCCTCCACCAATTACAGAAAAGACGGGGCTTAGGCCCCGTTTTTTTTGACTTTAAATCAGTAATTTTCTTGCTGGATTCATTTATCCACCAATGAGGCCACAAACCGGGCCACATCATCCGGCAAGATGACATGAACCATCCAGCGTATTTATGGAAGAACAATCGCGGCATCTACTTTTTTCGCGCCAGAATACCGAAACAGTTTTCGGCTTACTTCACCACTCCCGAGATCAAAAAATCGCTCAAAACCGACAGTTACCGACTTGCGGTAAAGCTGGCACGCGCCTATCGCGTCGAACTGGATAAGGAAATGAGCAAGCTAGAAAAAGGCGCTTATGGCGCGTTTACAGTCACGTTAGAGGGTAAAACCCTAGCCACTCTGCCTAATGGTGAGAAAAAGGCCATAACGGGCAAAATTGAGCGGAATCTGACCGAAGGCGACGACACAACACCCCACAAAGAATACTTGCTTAACCAACTGAGGAAAGAAGCAGAACGCTTAGAACGTCAAGCACGGGAACAGGCGCTATTTGAAGCCCAGCTAGCGGCTATTGCACGCGCTCCAGTTCCAGCGCCAACAAACTCACCGGAACAGCAGGCCGAACCACTGCCGTCATTGTCCGAAATCATTAAGATTTATCTTGACGAAGGCGAAACGCTGGGTCGCTGGAAGGAGCGAAGCGCTGAGCAAGTAAAGGCAACCCTCGATTTGCTCTTGTCTGTTGTCGGTGATATGCCTTTGAAGAATATGGACAAAGCAGTAGCTAGAAGCTTCAAGCAACAATATATGAAGTTGCCTGCCAATATGCGGAAGAAGAAGGCTTATCGGGATAAAAGCATTACTGAGCTGTTGGCAATGGAGATTCCAAGCGAAGACCGGCTGGAACATAACACGATCAATAATAACCTGATACGGATTAGCGTTCTGTTTAACTGGGCGAAGAATCAAGGATATATTGACGACAATCCCTTTGAGGGGCTGACGCTGGGCAAGAAAAAGCGAGCATCGGAAGAGCGGCAAGCTTTTGACAAAGACGATTTAATCAAGCTGTTTGAGTCTAAGGAGTATCAGCGGGGGTTCAGGCATCCATATCAGTATTGGATACCGATTATCGGTCTGCATACCGGAATGCGACTCGAAGAAATCTGCCGGTTGCAGATTCACAACTTCAAGCAGATTGACGGTGTAGATTGCTTCGCACTTAGTCAGGATGAGGAATGGAATGGTAAAACAAGTGCCGCCCTTCGCTCGATTCCAATTCATCCAATGATGGTCGAGCTGGGCTTGCTGGATTACGTTAAAAAGTGCAGGGCGGGCGGTAAGGTAAGGTTATTTGAAGAGCTGCATCCGATTAATGGTGAGTATCATCCTGTCGCATCAAAGTGGTTTAATCGCTATCGGAAAAGGTGCGGAATTACAGACAGCGGCAAAGTTTTTCATTCGTTCCGTCATACACTGGCAAATGAGCTGAAACAGCGTAGAGTCCCGCCTGAAGTGACTGAAGCGATCATGGGGCACGAAAACAACTCTATGAGCTATGGGCGCTATGGCAAGGATTATCGCGTTGATGTTATGTTTGATGTAATCAAACAAGTTGACTTTGGTTTGAGCCATCCTCCAATCAACAAAGGTTCAAGACCGTAATATACCTAAGATCTGGATAATAAAAATAAGATATATGACATTAATTGCGGCGTATAAACAAGATGGATTAGCAGTTTTAATAGGCGATGTGACACTTACCAATTCTGCTAAAGGGGATAACTATCGCTCGGTCCGAAAGAAAATATATAAAATTTCTGAAAATTTTGCTATCGGTTGGGCAGGAAGTCCGCTTGTAGCAAAGATAGTAATTAGCGATTTAAGGAAAATGTTTAGCAACGAAGTTGTTACTAAATCGTCGCTCGAGAATTTTTTCAAAAGCTATGATCCTGATGACTTTGGAAGCTTACATACAAATTTCATAGGATGGGTTATTGATGATGAGTCATATTGCTTTCGATGGAATTGCTTATACACTCAGGAAGTTTTTTATGACTCCTGCTTCTTTGATGGTTCAGGCGAGGAATATTTTGAGAGTCTGAAAAAACAATTACAATCTTGGGAAGGTGGAGGGGGTGTTTGGAAGGATAAAGGGTTGACATTGGTAGCTCAGGAACAAGCTCTGCTCTCTGTTATAAATGATGTAGCATATGCGAGATTCGACGAGAGTCTTTATAGTAAAACTTGGGACCGTAGTTTTGGCATTTCATATGACATACTAGCTTTTATAGATGGAAGATTCCGCTATGTTAGATCCATAGCTTATATTGGCTGGGATTATTTTTGGGATTCTCGCAAAGGGACCGGTCGCTTGGAACAGGCTCCTGTTATTGTCAAACACAACTGCATGGTTGAGCACTCGATAATCCAAGAGACATTGTCCGGAAAACATTTTGACGGGCGATACTCTAACTATCTATCTCGTCCGGTCTATGATGATATGCCAGAGGCAAATTTATCTAACTTCCCTTTTATACTTGATTCAGACTATTTTGCAAACTACTTCTTGTTTCGAGAAAATGGAAAAGTCATTTTCAAGATTCTTTTAACAGTGCAATTGATTAAATCTGATGGACCACTAAGGATCAAGCAACATCGTAATGGAGCATATTATCTTACCTATGATACTGATACGCTTGATCAGATATATCGAAAACATATAGCCTAACGAAGGCATGTGGCATTAAGTCAGTTTTTTCAATAATTCATTCCATAGTGCGTCATCTCAAAAAGTATACTTTTTGAAGCTAATAATCGATAATTGATAACTTTACACATCAGGCGACTATGACTATCGCAAAGCGATATTGACTAATAATCAAATGTTGAAATTTATTATCCTTGCCTTCACCGTTAATTTTTTTCTGACCGGATGCGCTTCTGTGCCGCCAGCGTCCTCAGCATTCGAAAGAAAAGCATTAAGTTTCACACCTGCAACGGGAACTGCTTCGATATATGTATATCGACCTTATAATCTTCTCGCTGGCGGCAGTCTATTCAATATTAGCCTCGATTATAAAGAGTTCGGTAATTTAGAAACAAATACTTATCTTTTTGGTAACATCCCTCCGGGTTCACATGTTATTCGTGCAGAGTATGCGGATGCAAATCAATCCAAACCCGTCAAGTTCGAAGCAGAAGCGGGTAAACTTTATTTCTTCAAAGTCACCCCCGGATGGGGAGGTATTAATATCGAACCGGAGAGAGAGAACGAGGGGCGCAATGAGGTTATTAATTATTCGCTCAGTGGTGATAATGTTTTTGAATTTGAAAATGATTCTCGAAATTAAGCCAACTTCTCTATGACCCGCTGTAACTGAATCTGTGACCAAGAGCCACCCCGCGCGGTTTTGATTCCAAGCTCATTCAGTTCATTGCACATGGCGCGCTGAGTCAATCCGCGCGCCTTCATGCCCTCAATAACACCTCTCAGCTTACCGGTAAACTCAGCAGCGGCCTGTTGGCGCGCCTCAATATTCGGTTTCAGATTGGCAGCACCGGCAGCGCCCAAAACGACACCGCGCGCCTTAGCCGCTTGCAGTGCCGCTTTAGTTCTGGCGCTGATTTGATCGCGCTCCCATTCAGCCATTACGCTATACATTTGAAGCATCACTTTGTTAGCCTGTGGCATATCAGCACAAACAAATTCAACGCCAGTTTCTAACAAGCCACTGATAAAATGAACGTTACGCGCCAACCTATCCAGCTTGGCAATAATCAAAGTGGCTTTCTGTTTCCTGCAAGCATCAATAGCGGCCTTTAGTTGTGGCCGACGGTCGAGGGCATCAGAACCCTTGCCGGTTTCAACTTCAACAAATTCATCAGCCAATTCCCACTGACCGCCATTTAGATAATTTAGGACGGCGGCTTGCTGTGCTTCCAGACCTAAACCGGACTGACCTTGTTTTTGAGTTGAAACGCGAAAATATGAAATGAATTTACCTGTTGCCATGCTTTAATCCTCTCCGACTACATTACAAGATGTTCGTTTAATGTGTAGTCACATAATACATCAGTTCAGGAATAAATCAATTGTTTTGTAACATTGTTACCGATGTGGTATGATATATCCAATATTAACAGTGAGTTACAAAATGACGATAAAGAAAAAAGGAAGGCCACCCAAAGGCAATAAGCCAATGACACCGGCGGAAAAGCAAAAAGCTTACCGCACACGACAAAAAGCGGCAGAGATCAAGCAAGCTTACTTCACCATTTCCGGTTCATTGGTTGATGAGCTGGATACAATCGCCAATCATTTTGAATTAACCCGAACTCAAGCAATTAATGACCTGCTAACCGCTACTCTGAATTGGATATTGCCGGAATTCGCAAAGACAGCGGCGGAGATGGACGAGCAAATAAAACAATATCCAATTCAGACACCAGCGGAAGAAATACAACAGTTCAAGGCCGAATACTGGCAGCTATTGATTGATTCAGTTAAAAAACAAGGAGAATAGCACAATGACAACATCAGCATTTTTAAACAAATCAGAAGCCAGTCATTTTTTACATTGTCTTTATGATGACTACATCATAGACAATAAGCTGGCAGACATTCACCCGGATTTTTATTCGATATTGTCAGAAAACACCCGCAACCCGCTATCTGTGGACGCTATCAAGAAGGGTCACCCTCGCGGCAATCGCGGCAAATACAGCAAGATAGACTGTATCAGGATAGCCGGTCGGCCAATGTTTATAAGGTCGAAGCTGACTGAATGGTTCATCCTGCACTACGCGCCAAAGCTGGAAGAGGCAGCTGCTTGATATGGCCGGTAAGCCAAAGACCAACGAAGAGTTAAAGGCGGCTATCGCCTTGCGGGACGCTGGATATTCAATAGCATCAATCAGCGAAAATACCGGCATATCATCAGCAACTTTATCACGCCATTTTGCAAAGCATAAGGTAGGCAAGGGTTCACTGACCGATGAGGCAGTCACGCTTGCACGCTCAAAACTGCTTCAAGATGGCGCGTTTATCGATTCGTTAAAGCATGAGATAGCCTCAACAGTATTGGACGACGTAGCGCAATTTCGGCAGCTTAGACGCGCCATGACGGTGACGCTTGATGATTTGCTGAATGACACGTCATTACCCAGCCATTACAAGATGCGCGGTCTGGCAGCCTACGCAACAACGTTAAAGCTGTCTCAAGAAACAATACGTCGGGCGCTTCAGATCGACAACCAAGAACCAGAGCCGGAAAGTTTGCCGTCACTTACCATCCATGAGCTGACGCCGGAAGAAATCGCCCAGATGCGGCAGGAGCAGACCAAAGACGCCGTTTTCGATAAGCCGGAAAATATCGCAGTTATTGAAGAGGGTGTAATTGATGAGAGCTAAGTCATAACTGACTTAATGATGACGGCGCGGTGAGGATGTCAATACCTTAGAAAAAAACGACTTGGCCGGTATATATTTTATTCATCGCCGACGGTAATTTTGAAAATCCGGCCAAATGGACAGAAGAAAACCCAGACCGGTTGCAGCCGATCTGGGGTATTAGGAATATTTATAATGAACGACCATGATAACCGAATTAACCCAAATTTTCAGCATTATCTGGAACAGCGGCAGCGGTGCAGGAATAAAGCCAAATATAGAAAAAATCCAGATTCACGCCAAAAACCGCCTTCAAATAAGGGGTTCAAAAACGTCTGTATCCAGCGTAGCTTAAGGGCTGCGAAGGCTAGAGGCTGGCACAAATCCAGAAGGGGGTTAGTATACATATACAACACCCACCCACAGACACCACCCTATGACCCAACAGCTACACCCAGCCATAACATCCCCTACCTAATCCAACACTTGCCCGCTACGGTAAAAACTGACCGGCTAGATGAGAACGAAAATAACATCATCCTACCCTTCCGGCTCCCAGTCTGGGAGAAGCTGAACGACCGGACACGCCCCTACTTCTACCAGCTTGCTCTGTCAGAGCTGGAAACCCTGTCCGGCCATGAATACCAGTTAATCCCGTTCGTTTTTACTGAAAGCAGGAGCCTCAAAGAAGCCATACAGAGCCAGAAAAAGCAGCGGGTTGACTACCTGCGGGATCAATTACAAAAACGGCTTAAAAAGGCTCTAAATCGACCAGATGACAGTCCGGTAGCCTTCTGGTTTGCTTTTGAAACAGCGCGACGCGGCCAGCCTCACATACAAGGCTCTATACTGCTACGACCGGATGAACTGAGAAAGGCACGAAACGTATTTCATGAGCTAAACCGGCAAGCGACACCCCGAGAAAAGCATGGCGCAATAAGGTTCAGGGGTTCCAAGCGGAAGCAGCTATTCAAGACGCGCGGCTGCCTGTATACCGACCTGAACTGGGCTGATTACAACCTAAAAGAACGCGGCCAGACCCGCATGCAATACAGCCGCGTGACTGTGGCAGTAAGCCAGCCATTAAGAAAGCATACGGAATACTACAATAACCGGCTGAAGGTTGATTTCAGTAAGTGCAGAAAAAGCGAATGGCACCGCACATGTTCCGCGCGGTAATATGTCGCAATAAGGAAATAATAAAACCCTAGCATGAAATCATGCCAACTCTCTATAAGCCGCGCTAATAAAGGCTTACAGGATGGCATGATTTTTGATATGGACAAACCCTACTATTGTTTACTATTTGCGACACATCACCGCGCCTCACACCTTGCCGGTTACGCTGAAAAGATTGGATTTAACGGCCTATTCGTGAGTTTTCAGCATAAGACCTTAGCTGCCGACCTACAAAAACGGCAGAAAAAAGCGAATGGCACCGCGTTAAATCACCGGTAACTTATTGATTTTAAAAAGATCACCGCTTGACTATCTTGAATATTTTTTGAAACAATCGCGGCTCCATTAACCACAAAGAGAAAAAACAATGATCGTTTCTACCATTACCCTCGACCAACACGCCGACATTTACGCAACCTTGACCAACCGTCAACAGCATGACACCGGTTCTGAAACCCTATTTACCGGCAACCATCCAGAACTTGGCACAGTCATTTTGTTTCAAAATGGCGCGAATGATACCGGCACCCTGATTCAGCTAGGGCAGGGCTGAAACTTGAATCACTGAACAACCGATGATAGGCTAATCCCCAAGAGGAGCCACAAACTAGAACCACAGTGGCAAAATAGCACCGGATTCAGCAGGAAAATTAGTTGTTTTTTCAGTGACTTGGAAGGCGAATCAGGAATTGAACCCAATTCCCGCCGCCTCCACCAATTCCGAAAGGCGAACTGATCTCAGTTCGCCTTTTTTATTGCCTGCGCCCCGCGCTACAGTCCTTACCTTGTAAGGTTTTACGGACTTCGCGCCTTTCTTGATCGCGGACTTTTCAGGGCAATTCTTCTCAGAATGGCCCAATACTCTCAGTGCCTCTCCCCACCGCGCAAAGCCCAAGTCCATGGCTAGAGAATAGAGGACCATTGAAAAACAATGGATTATTGGCGGACTCATCAACGGAGTTTGAATGCGAAATTGGGTGAGCGAAAGGAAACTAAGTAATGGGCATGGAATAAATCAGGGAATTGGGAGCCAATGTAACAAAAATGTTTGTATTTATTGATAATTACCCACAACTCGCAATATCGGTCAAGCCCTTATATGCAATCAGGAGCCTTGATCGATAAGCTCTTCGCTTGCAGGAGTCGGTCAGGCTGGATAGTATTACCTATCTAAAATGATATATATAGGTAATACTATCCATGGCAAAGCCCTCTACCTCCAGCAGTGCCTGGCACAAGGCCCTGATGACCATCCGAGAACTGGGAGGCATCATCCGTACAACGGATGCAATCCAGGCAGGGATTCATCCCCGAACGCTGTATCAGCTTAGAGACAGTGGCGAGCTGGAGGTTCTGTCACGAGGCGTTTACCGCCTTACAGCTCAGGGCGACATTTCCGATCCGGACCTTGTCATCGTAGCGACGAGAGTTCCTCAGGCCATCATATGTCTGGTATCGGCACTGGCTTTTCACGAAATCACCACTCAAATTCCTCATGCCGTTTCCATTGCGTTGGCCAAGGGCTCGGAAACACCACGCCTGGATTATCCTCCGCTAAGCGTATACAGGTTTTCTGAAGCAGCACTAAAGGAAGGCGTTGAAACACATCAGATTGATGGCATTTCAGTCAAAGTTTATTGCCCGGAAAAGACCCTGGCAGACTGCTTTAAATTTAGAAACAAACTCGGAATGGACATCGTGCTGGAAGCCCTAAAACTCTATAAAGCACGCAAAAAATTTAACCTCGGCGAACTGATCAGGTATGCGAAAGTCTGCCGGGTGGAAAAAGTCATGCGCCCCTATCTGGAGGCAACACTATGACTACACGTAAAAATATAGCAGCCTCGGTTCGCCAAAGGCTGTTAAACCGAGCAAAAAGCGATCAGAGACCATTTGCTGAATTGCTTCAATACTATGCGATGGAGCGTTTTCTATATCGTCTTTCACGATCAGCACATGCCCAACGCTTTATCCTTAAGGGTGCTCTTATGCTGCGTGTTTGGCAGGCTCCTGTATTTCGCCCGACCATGGATATCGACATGCTGGCAAAGACCGGTAATGAGGAAGAAAAAATCATTTCGCAAATCACAGAAGTGCTGAATGTCGAAGTCGAGCCCGATGGATTGGACTTTAATACCGACTTTATCCAATCCGAGCGTATTACCGAAGATGCAGACTATCAGGGTATCCGCGTTCGCTTTCGTGGCACGCTCGATTCAGCCAGGATAAATATGCAGCTCGACATTGGGTTCGGCGATATTGTCCATCCTGATCCAATAGAATCTGAATTGCCGACATTGCTCGATTTCGCGGCGCCAAGATTGCTCTGCTACAGTCGCGAGAGCGCTATCGCAGAGAAATTTGAAGCCATGGTAAAGCTTGGAATTTTGAATAGCCGGATGAAGGGTTTTTACGATATTTGGATGTTATCCCGACAATTTAACTTCAATGGTGATCAACTGAAGCAAGCCATTCTGCTCACGTTCAGACAGCGAGGCACCTCGTTGTCTGAAAATATTATCGCATTCCAAGAATCATTTTCTGCCGAAAAGCAGGTGCAATGGACAGCCTTCCGCAGACGCCTTGGGCAGGAGCATTTACCCAAGAACTTTGCAGACATCGTGGATCAAGTGTCACGCTTCCTAGCGCCCATCGGAGAAGCCGCATCGGTGGGCCAGTCATTTGACAAAGACTGGAGCGCACCAGTTGGCTGGCAATGAGCCATCATGAGCAATACCCCTTAAATACGAATTAAGAGCCTAATAAACGCCAGTTCACCGATAACGTTAAGGAACGGGAATGAAATAAATCCACACCTACACCGGAAATTTATCCGCGCACTTGAGGAAGTTATTTTATGCGCGTTCCTAAGTATAAATTCTTAAAAATTATAAGGTTATATAAGTATATATGCTTAAGTAGTGGCGCTAATTGAATGTGCGCTTCCTGAAGCTCAAAATTGGCAGCATGTAACTATTTCGCCCGGTCCGGGTTATAAACTTGCAGGAGGTCAAGACGTGTCATTGATAACCGTTGAAGTTTTAAACAAGGAAACCGGTAAAATCGGAACCATGCCGGTTGCCGTTAACCCTGTGTTTTTACGCGGAGATAATTCGCCTGTCATGCTCGACTACCTGCAGCGCATTATCGATCCACGGCAACGACCCGTCCTCAAGCCGATAAGTATATCGCCACGTTAGGCAAGACCAGCGCGAGCGATGGCCGGTTTTCGCTCCAATACATTACTGATGTTGCGCATGCCGTCGTGAGCCGTTGACACTGGCCTCGCCCCCTTAAAAATCCTGCCCGGTTCGGCAAGCGCGTCAAAAACGTACCAACTCCAATTCCCCCGTTGTTCAACAACTCAATGCTGCCGTATTGCCGACAAGGAGCGGCGCTGGTCAAGATCGCGATACTGTTCCCATGCCCCGTGGGAGCGATGCCTACATCGCGACTTGCCAAATCCGTATGGCAGTTGCCGCTTGCGTTCGTCGGCATGATGAGCCTCGGGGGCGCCGGTCTGATGGGGCCGCCAATGCCCGGCGCGCGCTGACTGGACTGAACCGCTTCGGATTGAGGGTTGCTCATACCGGGCTCGCACATGTCATGCCGCGCTCGAAGTCCGGTATCGGTTCCCACGGAGGACCGTGGGAACCAGGTAACCGTAGATAAATCAAGGTGTTACTCGCTCCCACGCTCCCGCGCTCATCGTTATACATAAGTCAAAAATTACTGTTTTGCAATCTTAGCTAATGAGGCTTCGATACCCTTTTTTGTCGCCCAACGTTCCCGACTTCGAAATCGCGATCTGGGGATCGCTCCCACAGAGCATCCGCCCCCTTGTGGGAGCGACGCCTTCGTCGCGATTTCGAAGCCACTGATGTTCAATATCCGCAGATTTATCAAACAGCACCGTTTCCAGGTATACGACGAACTCTGTTTAGCAAGTTTACCGATACTTGTGTATAACGGCGAGCGCTCCCGCGTGGGAATGCATACGCGGCTATGAAAGCCTTGATATCGGTTAACATGGAAACGGGCAGGCGTATTATCGTGCGAATGAATTCGCACCTACAATTTTACCCAGCCGATCCCATAAATTCCGGCAGGCATGCGATTTTATGTAAAATAGCGGGCTTTATCGATCGGCTAGAAAGGGCGCACGGCGCTCAATCGTCCCGCAAACAGCATAAAACAAATTTCAGACTCCAAGTAATTACTAAAACCTCCCTCAATGAACCTCGATTACACCACCCTCGACCTGCTGCGGCAGAGTCATCCGGCTTGGCGGCTGTTGCGCTCGGATCATGCGCCGCTGGTGGCGAGTTTTCTGCATCGCGTGTTTATCGTGCCCAATATACGCGTCATGGCGCAAGCGGATTTGGTCGAGGCGCTGGATGACGAGCTCTTCACTCTACGCGAGACGCAGGCCTTTCCCAAATCGGCTATCGAGTATCTCAACGATTGGGCCGGCCCGGACAAAGGCTGGCTGCGCAAGTTTTACGCCTCGGGTTCGGACGAGCCGCAGTTCGACCTGACGCCGGCCACCGAGAAGGCGATTGCCTGGCTGGGGACGCTTACCGAGCGCAGTTTCGTCGGCACCGAATCGCGCTTGCTGACATTGTTCGAACTGCTCAAGCAGATGAGCGAGGGCAGCGAGACCGATCCGCAGGCGCGCATAGAGGAACTGCACAAGCGGCGGGACGAGATCGATCTTGAGATCGCCCGCGTTTTGGCCGGCGATATGCCGCTGCTGGACGATACGGCGCTGAGGGACCGCTTTCAGCAATTCAACCAGCTTGCGCGAGAGTTGCTGACCGATTTTCGCGAGGTGGAGCACAACTTTCGCGGTCTGGACCGGCGCGTCAGGGAACGCATCGCCCTGTGGGAAGGCTCGAAAGGCGCATTGCTGGAGGACATCATGGGCGAGCGTGATGCCATCGCCGATTCCGATCAGGGCCGGAGCTTTAGGGCCTTTTGGGATTTTCTGATGTCCAGCAGCCGGCAGGAAGAACTCTCGACGCTGCTCGAGCGCGTCTTGGCCCTGCCGCCGGTCGCCGAGCTCAAGCCCGACGCCCGCATCCGCCGCGTGCATTACGACTGGCTGGAAGCCGGCGAACACGCCCAGCGCACGGTGGCCCAGCTCTCGCAACAGTTGCGGCGTTTTCTGGACGATCAGGCCTGGCTGGAGAACCGGCGCATCATGGATATCCTGCGCGATATCGAGGCCAGGGCGCTTCAACTGCGCGAATCGCCGCCGCCCGGCGAGGTGATGGGTATTGCGGACACGGCGGCCGGCATCGAATTGCCGATGGAGCGGCCGCTTTACACGCCCACGGTCAAACCGGTGATCGCCGATGTCGGGCTGGAAGCGGGCGATGCCGAAGTGGACGCGGCGGCGCTGTACTCGCAGATCGTGATCGACAAGGCACAGCTGGCCCGGCATATCCGCCACGCTCTGCAGGACCGCACGCAAATCACCCTGCGCGAGCTGTGCGAGATGCGGCCGTTACAGCATGGCCTGGCGGAGCTGGTGGCGTACCTGCAGCTCGCTGGCGATTCCTTCAGGACGGTTGCCGATGAAGAGACGGTCGAGACCATCGTCTGGACACGCACAGGGCCGGATGGCCGGGAAAATATCAAACAGGCGCGGTTGCCGCGCGTGATTTTCGTGAGATAGGAATGACGGAACAAGAACTTGAAAACGCGGCGGCGCATGATTTATCGGCCCTGCTGATCCCTTTGCTCAAAGGTGTGATCTATCGGGAGGCCGACGCAAGCCTCTGGCAGGCGCTGCTCAACCTGCAGGCCCGGGTGCGCGACTATGTGGCAGTGCTGGGCCTGGAACTGGTGCTCGACGAGGCCGAGGGCTATTCGTTTTTGCGCTCGCGCCAGGAAAGCGACGATGACGCCGCTCCCAGGCTTCCGCGCCTGGTGGCGAGGCGTCCGCTGTCGTTCCCGGTGAGCTTGCTGCTGGCGCTGCTGCGCAAGAAGCTGGCCGAGTTCGACGCGGGCGGCGGCGATACGCGGTTGGTGCTTGCGCGCGACGAAATCGTCGATCTGGTCCGGGTATTTTTGCCCGAAAGCAGCAACGAGGCCAGGCTGATCGACCAGATAGAGACGCATCTAAACAAGATCGTGGAACTGGGTTTCCTGCGCAAACTTAAACCGGCCGCGGGCCAGACCGCCATGTTCGAAGTACGGCGTATTCTCAAGGCTTTCGTCGACGCGCAGTGGCTGGCGGATTTCGATGCTCGGCTGGCGGCGTATCAGGCGCAACTCGCGCAAGGAAATAAGTTATGACCACTATGCAATTGGGCCTGGATTTCGTGGCCGACGACGCGCTGTCGGGCTTTCGCCTGCATCGGCTGGAGGTTTACAACTGGGGCACGTTCGACGGCCGGGTGTGGATACTGAATCCGGACGGCCAGAACGCCTTGCTGACCGGCGATATCGGCTCGGGCAAGTCGACGCTGGTCGATGCGGTCACCACGCTGCTGGTGCCGGCGCACCGCATCGCCTATAACAAGGCCGCCGGCGCCGACAGCAAGGAGCGCTCGCTGCGTTCCTATGTGCTCGGGCATTACAAGTCAGAGCGCAATGAAGTGAGCGGAAACGCCAAGCCCGTGGCATTGCGCGACCACAACAGCTACTCGGTGATTCTGGGCGTTTTTCACAATGCCGGCTACGACCAGACCGTGACGCTGGCGCAGGTCTTCTGGATGAAGGACGCGCAGGGACAGCCGGCGCGGTTTTACGTCGGCGCGGAACGGGACTTGTCGATTGCGGTCGATTTCGCCCACTTCGGCTCCGACATCGCGGGCCTGCGCAAGAAACTGCGGGGCCTCGGCGCCGAGATGAACGATAGCTTTCCGCCTTACGGCGCCTGGTTCCGCCGCCGCTTCGGCATCGACAATGAACAGGCGCTGGAGTTGTTTCATCAGACGGTGTCGATGAAATCGGTGGGCAACCTGACCGATTTCGTTCGCAGCCACATGCTCGAGCCTTTTGATATCGCGCCGCGCGTCACGGCCCTGATCGGCCATTTCGACGACCTGAACCGGGCGCATGAGGCGGTGCTGAAGGCCAAGCGGCAAGTGGCGCTGCTGTCGCCGCTGGTTAGCGATTGCGAGCGCCATGCAAGTCTCATTGCGCAAGCCGAGGAACTACGGGCCTGCCGCGAGGCGCTGAGGCCTTACTTCGCCAACCTGAAATTCGGCTTGCTGGAAAAACGCATCGCCAGTCTTGCCGATGACTGGAGCCGGCAGGATGCCCAGGTCAAGCGCATCGAGGAGGACCGTGACGCGCAACGGGTCAAAATGGATGAACTCAAGCGCAGCATCGCTGATAACGGCGGCGACCGTCTTGAAAGACTGGCGATCGATATCCGCAACAAGGATCAGGAGCGCCAGGCGCGCGAGAACAAGGCGCAGCGTTACGCCAGGCTGGTCAGCGCCATCGGCGAAAGTCCGTCGGAGGACGAGCCCGGCTTTCTGGCGCAGCGGCAGCGCTTTCTGGCGCTGGCCGAAGCGGCGCGGGCGCAAGATGACAGACTGCAGAACGACCTGACCGAGCACGGCGTGAGTTTGCGCCAGGGCAAGCAGGAACATGACCAATTGAGCGCCGAGATCAACAGCCTGAAAGCCCGGCGCAGCAATATCGACGACCAGCAGATCCGGATGCGCTCCGCCTTGTGCGAGGCTTTGAATATTTCGGAGGCCGACATGCCGTTTGCCGGCGAACTGCTGCAAGTGCATGAGGATGAGCGCGACTGGGAAGGCGCCGCCGAACGCTTGCTGCGCAACTTCGGCTTGTCGCTGCTGGTGCCGGATGCGCATTATCCGGAAGTGGCGGCGTGGGTCGACAGAACGCACCTTAAAGGGCGGCTGGTCTATTTTCGGGTGCGCCGGGGCGCCCGGGGCGAGTTGCCCGGCCTGCACCGGGATTCGCTGGCGCGCAAACTGGCCATCAAGCCCGACTCGCCTTTCTACGATTGGCTGGAGCGGGAAATCGCCCACCGTTTCGACGTCGCCTGCTGCGCGACGCACGAGCAGTTCCGCCGTGAAATCAAGGCCATTACCCGCGCGGGCCAGATCAAGGCGCCGGGCGAGCGTCACGAGAAGGACGACCGCCACCGGCTGGATGACCGCAGCCGCTATGTGCTGGGCTGGACCAATGAAGCGAAGATCGCGGCCCTCGAAGCCAATGCCAGGCAGTTGGCGGCCCGGCTGGGCGAATTGGGCGGTCGCATTGGCAAGATCCAGGCCGAGAAGGGCGCCCTTAAGGAACGCCTCGAGGCGTTGTCGAAACTTGACGAGTACACGGATTTCCGCGAACTCGACTGGCAATCGCTGACCCTGGAACTGGCTCAATTGAAGGACGAAAAGAAGCAACTGGAGTCCGCTTCGGATGTGCTCAAGCAATTGAGCGAACAGCTGAATGAGGTTGCCGAGTCTTTGAAAGACAGCGAATCCCGGTTGGAGGCGCATAAAGACAAACGCTCGAAAACCGAGCAGAAAAAGACCGACGCCGAAGCGCTGCTGGCACAGCTACAAACGCTGCTGGATAGCTGCGCGCCGGCTGTCCACACGGAGTATTCCGATCGGCTTGATGCCATCAGGAGCGAAGCATTGGGCGAGCATCAACTGACTGTCGAATCCTGCGACAATCGCGAGCGCGACATGCGCGACTGGCTGCAGACCCGGATCGATGCCGAGGATGCGAAGCTCAAACGCCTGCGCGACAAGATCATCCAGGCGATGGCGGCGTACAAGGAAGCCTTCAAGCTGGAGACGGCGGAAGTCGATGCCAGCATCGAAGCCGCTTTCGAATACCGGAACATGCTCGATCAGCTGCAGGCCGACGATTTGCCGCGCTTCGAAGCGCGCTTCAAGGAGCTGCTGAATGAGAACACCATCCGCGAGGTGGCGAATTTCCAGTCGCAGCTGGCGCGCGAGCGGGAAACGATCAAGGAGCGTATCGCGCGCATCAACGAGTCGTTGACCGGGATCGATTACAACGCCGGCCGCTATATCATTCTGGAGGCTCAGCCGACGCCCGACGCCGACATCCGCGACTTTCAGGCCGAACTGCGCGCCTGCACCGAAGGGGCGCTGACCGGCTCCGACGACAGCCAGTATTCGGAAGCCAAATTCCTGCAGGTCAAACACATTATCGAGCGTTTCCGGGGCCGGGAAGGGCTGTCCGAGCAGGACCGCCGCTGGACCGGCAAGGTCACCGATGTGCGCAACTGGTTCGTGTTCGGCGCCAGCGAGCGCTGGCGCGAGGACGACAGCGAGCACGAGCACTATTCCGATTCGGGCGGCAAGTCGGGCGGTCAGAAAGAGAAGCTGGCCTACACCATCCTGGCGGCGAGCCTGGCCTACCAGTTCGGCCTGGAATGGGGCGCGGTGCGTTCCCGATCCTTCCGTTTCGTGGTCATCGACGAAGCCTTCGGGCGTGGCTCGGACGAGTCCGCGCAATACGGCCTGCGGCTGTTTTCCCAGCTCAATCTGCAACTGCTGATCGTCACGCCCCTGCAGAAAATCCATATCATCGAACCGTTCGTTTCCAGCGTGGGGTTTGTCCATAACGAGGAAGGCCGCGCCTCCAAACTGCGCAATCTTTCGATCGAGGAGTACCGGGCCGAGAAAACGAGGATGGCGGGATGACCGAAGGGAAGGCGCCAAGGATGGCGCGCATCGACTGGACCAGGCCGGCCGACTTGCGCGCCCAGGTGCAAAAACTCTGGGATAGGGGGGAATGGCTGGCCGCTCTTGTCGCGGATGTCCCGTCATTGCCGAAGCGCCTGCTGCTGAAGGGGCCGACATCGGCCGAGATGGCCGATCGCTTTGATGATGTGCGCGCCTGGATTACCGAACTTCGGGCCATGTCTTACTACCGGGTAGAGATGAGGGAATTCAGGCACCGGTTGCTGGGCGCTAACGCAGTGCCCCGGGAGGTCTGGATCGATACGGTCGAGGATGCCGCCGCGCTGATCGGCAAACGGCGGGACGTGGTCCGCTTCACGGCATTGATCGAGCTGACAGGCAGGCGCCAGCCCAGGCTGCTGGAGTGGCTGGGAAAACGGCCACTGCGCGCCCTGGAGCTTGCCGATGCCTGGGAGCGGCTGCTGGAAATCGCCGCCTGGCTTGAACGCCATCCGCGCCCCGGCGTATACCTGAGGCAGGTGGACATCCCGGGCGTGCACAGTAAATTTATCGAAGCCCATCGCGGCGTGCTCATGGAGTTGCTGGATCTGGTCTTGCCGCCCGGGGCCATTGATCAGGCAGCGTCTGGCGCGAGCCAGTTCGCCAGGCGGTACGGGTTCCTCGACAAACCGGTCCGCATCCGCTTGCGCGTACTCGATCCGGAAATAAACCTTTTCGGCCGCGCTCGGAACAGGCAGGCGCCGGATATCGCACTCGATGCCGAGAGTTTTGCCGGGCTCGATCTCCCCGTCGCGCGTGTTTTCATCACCGAGAACGAAATTAACTTCCTGGCCTTTCCGCGGGTTGAGAACAGTCTGGTCCTCTTCGGCGCGGGATACGGTTTCGAGATGTTGGCCCGTGCCGACTGGCTTTCGCGCTGCCGCATGCATTATTGGGGCGATATCGACACCCACGGCTTCGCGATCCTTGATCAGCTGCGCGGCCGGTTCGGGCACGTGGAGTCGTTCCTGATGGATCGAAAGACACTGCTGGCGTTTGAACCGTTATGGGGAGAGGAAGGGAAACAGACAGTGCGCGACCTGCCTCGGCTGAATGTTGAAGAAGCGGCGCTCTATGATGATCTGCGGGACAACCGGATTCGCGAGAATCTGCGCCTTGAGCAGGAAAGAATCGGCTTTGGCCATGTGCAGTCCGCATTATCGGCGCTCGAGCCGGCTCATGTATTCGACGAAGTTGCTCAGCCAATTGATTAGTTCCAGAAATTTGAATCTTGCATCGCTCGCGAACGATACCCTAAAGGGCACAAGTGCGCCTCCTGGCTCGGCACATCCTATTACTTAGGAACGCGCATAAAATAACTTCCTCAAGTACGCGGATGAATTTCCGGTGTAGGTGCGGATTTATTTATGCCCTATGGGCACAAGTGAATTCGCACCTACAATTTCGTCATAACTGATGTTACGCACGCGGGCGGTTTCATCCCGTTTGCCGCGCCGAGCACCGCAGCTTTCGTCGGGAACAGCCCGAAGGGGCGCTTCATGGATGAAGCGGGTTGCCAAAGGGACAGGAGTCCCTTTTGGCAACCCGCGGCGAAAGCGAGGAGCACAGGATGCAAGCGGCAACCGGGCGGCCTTTTCTTTGGTTACTTTCTTTTCGACTGCATGGATGCAGGAGGTAGAGCAATGCAGGAGCAATTGCCGAGGCCGCGCAAAAGAAAGTAACTCGCCTTCGGGTGCGATAAACCCGATTAAATAAAACTGTCGCGATAGCGACACATTATTAAACCGATTTAACATCAACTGGCCGCGTAACATCAGGTCATAATCAAACTGATTGAGTACCGGTGGGAGCGATGCCCACATCGCGACTTGCCAAGCGATTTAAGATCGCGATGTGGGCATCGCCCCCGCATTGAAACCAGGCCATTGTTCAAGGCCCGATCCAGATAACGCCAGCTAATAAAAATAACCTGGATAATAAGTCCACCGCCACGGCTCGATCTTGTAGATCTCAATCTCGTTCCGAACTTCCAGGGCCTGCGCGGCGCGTTGGACGGCATCGGCCTGAAACCAGGCGGCGGCGACTTTCGCTTCTTCAATCCGGAAGGCGCGCTCTCTGTCCCAGGCTTCGGCCTTGGCGGCATCCTCTCTCTCGATTTCCTCTTTTTTTATCGCCCAGCGCTGTTGCGCGGCTATCTGCTGTTGCCTGGGAATGTCGTTGATCACCATCGGCCGGATGCCGGGCTTGTGAGGGCAGGGATCTTGCTGGTACTGGCCGGGGGCGCATTTGTAGACCTGGGCGTAAGCGGAAGTGGACAGCAAGGCGAGCAGTACTAAACATACCTTCATTTCATCCTCCTTTGCAGGTGGCGCTTCATGATGCCCGCGCCGTAGCGTAGGCACGAGAGGGGAATTAAATCCTGTGATTCAATGCCCGCGGCAATGGTTCAATTCCCGCGCTTGCCATTCCTCGCCATGGCCGCCGGCTTTTGTGCCGGCGCTGCATTCAGAGTACGGCAATCAGTTCTATGTCGCCGCTGCGCCGTTCCGTGCTGACGGCGACGTCCTTGCCGTGGCGGCGGACAACCAGGTCGATGCTGGCCGAGCCGTAGCGTAAGCCCCGAATGCGTATCCAGTTGATATAACTCGGGAGGCGCGGGTAAATCAGCCGAAGCCTCGGCTGGTCACAGTCAAAACCGATGCCCAGCATGGCTTCGATCATCATGAAGATCGCGCCGCTGGCCCAGGCTTGCGGGGCGCAGGCGACCGGGTACAGGATTGGGGCCTGCCCGGGCAGGCGGTTAAAGCCGCAAAACAGTTCCGGAAGCCGATGCTGGTCGAAGAAAATAGAGGCATCGAACAATCCCTCGATTATCTTCAGGGCTTCATCGATAAAACCGTAGCGCGCCAGGCCGGCGGCGGCCAGGGCTGTATCGTGCGGCCAGACCGAGCCGTTATGATAGGACATGGGATTGTAACGCGCCTCGCCGGCGAAGATCGTTCTCAATCCCCAGCCGCTAAAGGCGTTTTCCCCGGTGAATTGCCGAACCAGCCGCGCGGCACGTTCCGGCTTGACCATGCCGTTATAGAGCAAATGCCCCTGGTTGGAACTGCGAACCGCGCAGGGTTTGCCGTTGCCGTCCAGCGCCAGGGCATACATGTCGAGATCATCGAGCCAGAAATTGGCTTCAAAGTCTTCCTGCAGGCGATCGGCCAGGGTGCGCCAGTAGCTCGCCTTGTCTTCGAGTTGAAGGCGATCGGCCAGGTCGGCGCCGCATTTCAAGGCTTCCCAGGCATAGCCCTGAACCTCGCACAAGGCTATCGGCGGTACGGCATCGCTGCCGTCATCATGAAAAATCGAATCGTTTGAATCCTTCCAGCCTTGCTGGACCAGGCCGCCTTTCACATGCTGGTGGTAGCAGAGAAAGCCGTCCTGCGACAGTTTCGTGCTGACCCAGTTCAGTGCTTCTTCGATGTTAGGCCAAAGCTGCCTGATAAACGCCAGGTCGCCGGTCCGCTGAAAGTAATGGCCGGCCAGCACCACGAACAAAGGCGTCGCATCCACGGTTCCGTAGTACCGGCGAAACGGGACTTCGTTCAGGGCGGGCAGTTCGCCCTCACGCAATTCGTGCAGGATTTTTCCCGGTTCGGCTTCCTGGTACGGATTGTCCGACTCGGCCTGGGTCGCGGCCAGAAAGGCCAGAACGCCCCGGGTTAACTCCGGCCGCACCCATAAGGTTTGCAGCGCGGTGATCAAGCCATCGCGACCGAAAGGCGTGGAAAACCAGGGAATTCCCGCGTAGGGATAAGGGCCGTAACAGGTCTCCGTGGTCAGAATCCGCAAATCGGCCGTCGAGCGGTTGAGCCAATCGTTGAATTGCTCGTTATCGGTCCAGATTGCGGCGCTCGCCGCCCTGTCGGCCGCAACCGCACGGTTTTTGGCGCTGGCGGATTGCGTATAGTCGAGCAGATCAAATTGGGCCTCGCCATGCACGCATGAAACCAGGGACTCCAATTCATAGCTTTCTCCCGGCGCCAGCTCGATCCAGAATTTCGCGGTATCCCTTGCCAGTTCGTCAGGGGGTTTGTTAAAGCCTATGCGCGTGCGTCGGACAACACCGTCCAGCCCTTCGTAGGTCAAAATGGCGGCGTCCTGTTCCAGGCTCGGCTCTTTCTGTTTGCCATGTTGCGCGCGATGCACGCCGCGTACTTCGAAGATATCGGAAAAATCGGCGTCGAATTGGTATTCCAGGGAGAAGCGGAGCGGTTGATCGTGGTAACTGACTATTTTCAGGTATTCGCTGAGCGAGTTGTCATTGGCAATCATTTCGCGATGCAGATGCAGGCTGCCCTTTGGAATCCACAGCGATTCGTCATGGAATAAGTCCGGCGTGGTCTGGTCGACCAGCAGCCGGCTGTTGTCGAGCCTGACCATGGAGTTCAGCAACATCGGTTCGCGTTCGGCGAGCTTGATATGCCAAAACGACAGGTGACGCGTGCCGAGAAAATAAAACCCCTGTTCGCCGAACCCGACCCAGCTGATTTCGCCATGGCGGCTGAAAACCGCAAAGCTTTCGCCGGACTTAAGAACCCGGGTCCGGTCATCGGCGCGCGAGGAAGTGGCTGGAATATACCAACTGTTGTCTATTTGTATGGAACCTTCCATCTCATGCTCCGATAATTGTCGTTACAGTTTGTCGGAAACGCCGGCCGATGTCGCGGCCAGCGGTTGTTTCCAGACCGCGCCCTGCGGCATTGTCCGGCTTTTCAGCCTGTTGAGGTGATAGGTGCCTGGAAGGCTGTTTTCCTGCTGCATGATCAGCTTTTGATACACATTGACGTAATTTCTGGCCATTAGGTCCGACGAGAAGTTGTGTTCGAAATAGCTTCGGCAGACGCCGCGATCGATCCGGTCGATGCGGTCTATGGCCGAAACGGCCTGTTCCTCGGATTCGACAATGTAGCCGGTCACACCGTCCTTCATGACTTCCGCCACGGAACCGCGGCGATAAGCGATGACCGGCGTGCCGCAGGCCATGGCTTCAATCATCACCAGGCCGAAAGGTTCCGGCCAGGCGATCGGGAATATGAGCGCTTTCGCGCCGCCCAGCAATTCGTTCTTGCCCTGTTCGTCCACTTCTCCGATGTATTCGATCAGGGGATGATTAAGGCGGGGACGGATGCGGGCTTCAAAATACTCGCGATCCACGACATCGATCTTGGCCGCCATTTTCAGCGGCATGTCTGCGCGCAGGGCAATCTCGATAGCCGCTTCAGCGCCTTTTTCAGGCGATATGCGGCCAAGAAAAGCCAGGTAATCGCCGGCTTCGGCCTGAAAATCGTACAAATCAACCGGAATGCCGTTGTACACGGTATCGGTCCAGTGAGCCATGGGTAACGGGTCGCGCTGGTGATCGGCGATCGAAATGACCGGCATATCCCGGAATTCAGTGAACAATGGCTTCAGGTCGGGCAAGTCGAGCCGGCCATGCAGGGTTGTCACGTGCGGGGTCCGCATCTTCCGCCATAAAGGGAAATGCAGGAAGTCGGTATGAAAATGAATGATGTCAAAATTTTCGACAACACTGCTCACCTGGGCTAACTGCATCATATGCCAGGGCAGGGGATCGCGTTTTTCGGAGGACAAACGCAAGGCGGCCGGGACAATGGCTTGCAATCTGGCGCTGGTGCGGGAATCGGCGCTGGCGAAAAGCGTGACATCATGGCCCTGGTGCACCAGGGCTTCGGTCAGGTAGTGAACCACTCGTTCCGTTCCGCCGTAGGCTTTCGGCGGAACGCTTTCGTGCAAAGGAGCGACTTGGGCAATTTTCATTTTGTTATAACCTCTTGATACGTAAATAAAAGACGGTTAAGTTCTGCAATGAATAGACAGGTCGGCTTTCTTCAGACAGTAGATTCTCAAGTTTTATTGTAAGGATTGATGTTGCAAACGGTGAAGGCCGGGTCTGCGTAACATATGTAATCTGGGGCATGATCATCGCATTTCAAGTTGTTGGGGATCGCCCCGTGAAACGGCAAATTCTAGCGTTCCGCTTTTCCTTGTCAGGACCCCGCTAAACGGGCCGCAATGAAATCCTGATTGGCAAAGCTGAATGATGATAGTGATGCTCGGCCGGAACGCGTGCGCGGCTTTGAGCTTTGCGATTGATATTTTGAGTATTAACATGGACGATTGTTCAATATCCGCCGGCTACATGAGGGTTGCTCTCGTGGCTGGCAGCGTTTTTATCAATTGATGGAGGTGTCATGTCATCGTTTTGCCATTGGGAGGGCGATATCCTGGTGCTGAATGTCCTGGGGCGGCCGAGCGCCAGGCGCACGGCGATCGGCAAGGTCATCGGCAGGCAGTTGGAGATTCATGTCGCCGAGGCGCCGGTGCGCGGCAGGGCCACGGCGCATCTGGTGCGGTTTCTGGCGGAGCAGTTCCAGGTCGATGTCAGCGCCATCGTGGTCGTGTTCGGCGTCTATAAGGTCAACAAGCAACTGCGCATTACAGCGCCCAAACGGTTGCCGGCCGTTATCCCCCCGCCGTTCGGGCAGGGTACGCAGCCTCGGCGGTAAAGCCGCGTGCTTTCCATGGTCGTTTCCCCTCGGAATCAGAAAATAATTTTCCATCCCTTGCTTGACAGGATCAGCTTGCACTCGATGGGCTGTATATGGGCGGGCTTCCTGCCCATGCAACAACACACGCCCCAGATAATCAAATAACCTGAATGCTTTGTTTAGCTTGAACGTTATGACCCGATGGAGTGTATTGCCTGATCGTCCTGTCGTCTTTCAACTTCAGCACATCGAAAAAACATCATTTTCATCGACGTACAACGGCCCCGGACTTATTATTGTGCTGGATATGACAACAAATTGAGGTTTATTAAGAGAATAAACCGTAATTCATAGCGTAAAAGGAGTTAATACACCATGAGCATGACCTTAGTGATAGGCAACAAAAATTATTCGTCCTGGTCTTTGCGACCCTGGCTGTTTTTGAAATACCACGGCATCGCCTTTGAGGAAATCAGAATTCCGCTGTATCAGGCCGACTCCAAAAGCAAGATTTTCACCTATTCCCCATCAGGGAAAGTGCCGGCGTTGATCGATGGCGGTCTCAGGGTCTGGGATTCGCTGGCCATTATGGAATATCTGGCCGAACGGTTCCCGGAAACACAGGCCTGGCCGGAAAATCAGGCGGAAAGGGCTTTGGCGCGCTCGGTTGCTGCGGAAATGCACGCTGGCTTCACAGACTTGCGCACCCATTGCGGCATGAATTGCCGACGCTTGCCGGCGGCTAAAAAGCTGCCCGATGCGGTATACAAGGATATCGAGCGCATCGGGCAAATCTGGCGACAATGCCGGCAGCAGTACCGGAACCGAGGCCCCTGGCTGTTTGGCCGGTTCACAATTGCCGATGCCATGTTCGCGCCTGTGGCCTTGCGTTTTCGCACGTATCAATTGGAAACCAACGCGGAAGCCCGCGACTATATGAATACGGTGCTCGAATATCCGGCAATCCGGGAGTGGGTTGAGGCCGGCCAGCGCGAAACGGAAGTGATCCCCGGGCTTGAGGATTAACGATGCCATTTAACAAAGAACAATACCTGAGCCATATCGGCATCAGTCAGCCCCCGGCGACAGCAGAGGGGCTCGTCCGTCTGCAATCCGCACAGCTTCAGGCTATCGCCTTCGAAAATATCGATCCGCTGTTAGGCGTTACGCCTAGCCTGGATACCGCGTCCATTGTCCGCAAGCTGATACATGGCCGCCGGGGCGGCTATTGCTTCGAATTGAACGGTTTGCTCGGGCAGGCCCTGGACGCGTTGGGTTTTCGCTATACGCCTGTCCTGGCACGGGTCCGCATGGGGCAGCCGGAAGGCGGACCTCGCGCGCACCTGTTGTTTCTGGTCGAGGCCGAAGACGGCGCGTGGCTGGCCGATGCCGGTTTCGGCGGCCCCGGTTTCCCGGCGCCTCTGCGTCTGGAAACCGGGCTGGAACAGACGATGGCCGGAGAGGCTTTCCGCATCAGACAAGACCGCCTGTTCGACGAACTGGTGGTGGAGAAACACACGCCGGATGGCTGGTTCGCACTGTACGGCTTTGACCGGGCTTCCGTTCGTCCCTGTGATCTGGAAGCCGCCAACGTGGTTTGCTCGAGTTGGAGCCAGTCGCCTTTTCCGTTCCATCTGATGATGAACCGGTGTACGCCGTTCGGGCGCATCAGCCTGTTCGACACGAATTTCACCGAGACGCAATCCGGTACTTCAGTGACGCGCGCCATCGAAACGCCGGGGGAACTGGGCAAGGTCATCCGCGATGATTTCGGCATTGACATTGGACCCGCGCCACTGGCGGCCATTGCCGCCCGGTTGAGCTTTGAATGTGACGGTGCGCCGGCATGAGCCGGTAGCCTGGCTGGAGATTGCTATGGAAAATTATCTTCGCTGCTCTGAATATATCGATTGCAACCATCCGGACGTCGTCAGCCTGGCAAGATGGCTGGCGGATGGCGCCGAATCCGATCATGACGTGGCTAAAAAGTGCTACGAGTGGGTAAGGGACAACATTCGCCACAGTTGGGATTTCCGCTTAAACCCGGTGACCTGCCGGGCATCCGATGTGCTTCGACACAAAACCGGCTATTGCTACGCGAAGAGCCATTTGCTGGCGGCCTTGCTGCGCGCCAGCAATATCCCGGCCGGGCTGTGCTATCAGCGACTAAGTCTGGAAGGCAACGGCGCGCCTTATTGTCTGCATGGACTGAATGCGGCTTATCTGCGGGACTACGACTGGTATCGCATGGACGCCAGAGGCAATAAGGACGGCGTCAATGCCGGTTTTGACCCGCCGCGCGAGCGGCTGGCATTTGCCGTCACGGAAAAACTCGAACGGGATTTTCCGGAAATCCGGCCGGAGCCGTTGCCGGCGGTTATCAAGGCCTTGACTGAAAACCACAGCTTCCTGGCCGTTTATCAAAATCTTCCAGATATGGCAATAATCTGAAGGGGAAGAACTGACCAGCCTGCCTGAAAAATACAGTAGGGTACGCAGTGCGTACCTTTGCCCTCGTTCCCGCGCTCCCATATACCCTGAAGGGCATAAATGGGAACGCATACCGGGCCATAGGATGTGTCTCCCGGCGCCGGCACATCCTATGCGGAAACAGGGGTATTATTGACGGCCAAATCTAAATAATAATGACAGGCGACTTAAGTTAAGCCGCCCATAACCCATACTTTCCACGATACAAAATCAATTCCCTCCCAATATAGACGCTGATTTCATTTATATATCGGAATACCATTGATTAAACCGGATTCTGGTTTTTAAAAACTCTTTCATCAGCCGTTTTAATCATGTTCAGTTAAAGTTCATGAAAAATCATTAATCTTTAGCACTCAAAAAGACATTGTATGAATATCGTATTTTGAACTTAAATTTTTGAACCGTGTTCTATAATATCCAATTGTTTCCAGCTGAAAATCTCAGAGAGACACAGATATTATCTTTACAAAATTAGCCAAAGGCTGTGCGATTATGAAAAAAAAATTATTAGTTATCGGTATCAGTTCCGCTTTATTGACAGCTTGTGTAACGGACCCTTACACCGGCCAGTCACGGATAAGTAATGTTGCCAAGGGGGGAGGCATAGGGGCTGCGGTAGGTGCCGGTGCTGGTACATTGTTTGGCGGCAATGACCTGGCGAATGCCGGTTGGGGCGCTTTGGCCGGTGGCGCGGTTGGCGCGGCGGTTGGCGCTTATATGGACCGCCAGGAACAACAGATGCGTGATTCACTGCAGGGAACCGGTATCGAGGTTCAAAGAACAGCCGAGAATACGCTGAACCTGACCATGCCGAACAATGTGACATTCGGGTTTGATTCCTCCAATTTAACACCGCAGGCCCAATCCGCGCTGGATTCAGTGGCTAATGTATTAAACCAGTATCAGGATTCCAGAATCAGTATTACCGGCCATACCGATGATATCGGGGCCGATAATTATAATCAGAGGTTATCCGAGCAACGCGCTTCCAGCGTTTCAAGCTATTTAACCCAGCGTGGCGTGAATTATTCGCGCATTACCCAGCAGGGCATGGGTGAGCGTGAGCCAAAACTGCCTAATACCAGCGAAGCCAACCGAGCAGAGAATCGCCGCGTGGAACTGGCCATTGTCGCTAATCCGAGTGCCGGCAGCCAACCGGGTACTCAACCGCAAGGTCAACCGCAACAGCAAGGTTATCCGCAGCAACAGGGGCAACCGCAGCAGCAAGGTTATCCGCAGCAGCAAGGTTATCCCCAGCAGCAAGGTTATCCCCAGCAGCAAGGTTACCCCCAACAGCAAGGTTACCCCCAACAGCAAGGTTACCCCCAACAGCAAGGTTACCCTCAACAGCAGAATTACCCTCAACAGCAGAATTACCCTCAGCAATACGACTATTACAGATAGAACCGTCAGCTTTTAGAGGAGGGCAGTCCGCCAGATCAATGTCGGACTGCCCGTTTTTTTGTAAAAAAATCAGCAAAGCCGTGTCAGGCGCCAGAATCAATTCGCCGTTTTAAGATTATATTTGCGCACCCGGTAGCGCAGTGTTTCCCGTGTCGTGCCCAGTGCCCGCGCGGCGGCGGTCAGGTTGTTGTCGGCCCGCTCCAGGGCGGTCTTGATGATGAAACGATCCATCTCTTCCAGCGCCATGCTGCCGTCCAAAGGCAGGCAAATCCTGTCTTTCGGTTCAACCATCGAACTGTCCGAAGCCGTGCTTTCCTGGCCGGGCAACTGCAGCCACTGAGCCGGAAAGACCGGACCGTCGGCGAACAGCACGCAGCGCTCGATGACGTTGCGCAATTCGCGGACATTGCCGGGCCAGTGATGGGCGCGCAGTTTCTCCCAGACCGGTTCGGGAATGTCCTTGACATGGCGCCCGGCCTTGGCGTTGTACTCGGCGACGAACAACGGCACCAGTTCGTCCAGATCCTCCCTGGCTTCGCGCAAAGGCGGCAGCATCACGCGGAAAACGTTCAGCCGATGATAGAGATCGCCGCGGAACCCGCCTTCCCGTACCATCTTCTCCAAATCCTGATTGCTGGCCGCGATAATCTGCACATCGACCGTGATTTCCTTCTCGCCGCCCAGGCGCCGTACTTTATGATCCTCGATCGCTTTCAGCAGTTTGGCCTGTAAATCGAGCGGCATTTCGCCGATCTCGTCCATAAACAGCGTGCCGCCGTCGGCCTGTTCCAGCAGGCCGCGATGGCGTCCCGAGGCCCCGGTGAAGGCGCCGGGCTCGTGGCCGAACAATTCCGACTCCAGCAGTTCGCGCGGCAAAGCGGCGCAATTGACTTCGATCATCGGCTGTTGCGCCCTGACGCCGCCATAATGCAGGATGCGCGCCGCCAGCCCCTTGCCGGTGCCCGTTTCGCCGCCAATGATCAAGGCGCTGAAAGGTACCTGGGTCAGGCGCGTCAGCAATGCCCGGATATTGCGCGCTTGCCGGCTCGACCCGACATAGGCATCCGGCGAATAACGCCGGTGCCCTTGCCGTGCCTGGTCAATGACCCGGCGCTGTATCGCCGCGCCGCGGGCCGCGCTGTTGACGACCAGATCGAGGCGATCCGGATCGCAGGGCTTTTCCAGAAAATCATAAGCGCCCAGACGCAAGGCTCTAACCGAATCCGGCACGCTGCCGTAGCCGGTCAGGAACAGCCATTCGGCATGGCTGATGCTCTTTTGGGTTTTTTCCATGAAGTCCAGGGCATTGCCGTCAGGCAGGTTCATGTCGGACAGAATCAGCAAAGGTTCCAGCGCCTCTTTAAGCAGCAATTTCCCGGCTTCGGCCAGTGAGGTCGCCAGCACGACCTCCCAGCCGGATTGCCGATAGTGGCGGCACAGCTCCGAGCCCAGCAGTTTTTCGTCCTCGATAATCAGCAAGGTTTCCATCAGGCTTGATCTCCGATAAGGGAAGTATTCGGCAGTATGAGCGACACGCAAGCGCCATGCGGCTGATAATTGCTGAGCCGGATGCTGCCGCCCATGTCTTTGACAAAACGTTGCACCATGGCCAGCCCCAAGCCGGTACCGCGCTGGCGGCTGGTGCGAAACGGCCGGATGCCGTGATTCAGCATATCCTCGGGGAAACCCTGGCCGTTATCGATGATATCGATATGGAGTCCCTGTGTATCCTTGCGGGCCTTGATGCAGACCACGCCGGTGCCGCCTTCCAGAGACTCCACGGCATTCAGGATCAAATTCAGCAGGGCCTGGCGCAGCGCGCTCTCGGGCAGTTGTACCGGCAGCGGACAGGGCGCGTCGATTTCCAGATGCACGGTTTCGGCAATCTGATAGCGCGTCAGCATGATCAGGTCGCGGATCAGCGCAGCCGCATCGAATTCGGTTGCCGGCTCCGGCGAATGCCGGCTCTGGTCCAGCATCTCGTTGAGCAGCCGGGCCAGGCGTTTCAACTCATCGCCGATCATATCCAGTCGTTCCTGCTGGTCCGGCGCCTGAATTTCACGGCGAAAATTACTGAACGCGATTTGAATGCCGGCCAGGGGATTGCGGATTTCATGCGCCAGTTCCGCGGCCACTTCGCCTACCGCCGCCAGCCGCTCCGCCCGCGCCAGACTTGATTGCTGTTCCAGCAGGGCCTGCGTGGCCAGTTTGACCTCCTGTTGCAGGGACTGGGCGTGCAGGCGCTTGGCTTCCTCCAGTTCCGCCAGATGCTTGACCATCTCATTGTAACTGTTGAATACCGGCAGCAGCAGCGGATCAAGATGATCGGTCGTGATCGGCGTATAGCTCTCTTCCGTCAGGCGCTGCAAAAGCTGCTTCAAGTCGTTGAGCGGATGCAGGATGCGGCTGCGCAGAAACAGCACGGCCACGATCAGGGTCCAGGCCAGGATGAGCAGCGCCAGGTACAGTTCGGTCTCCGTGGTGCGGCTGATGTTCTCCAGCAGGTACTCGCGCTGCAGCGTTTCGTTATCCAGCGTTTCACTCATGACCTTCAGCGCCGCGATCAGGCGCGTGTTTTTCTCCAGCTGGTCCAGTTTGCCGACATCGACCAGCAGGTTGCGTACCGTTTCCAGGCTTTTTCGGGTTTTTGCCGATAAATGGCGATGCTCGGCCATCAATGCATTCATTTCGTCCAGGGTTTTGTCCAGCGCCGCCGAAGGGGAGGCCGGCACCGCTTCGGTCAGATATTCGATCAGCGATTGCTGCAGGCCCACCGAGACATTCTGGATGCGATGAGAGTAAGTGGCGTACGAGAGCACGGTTTCGAAGCGATGCAGATTGCGCCAGATCATGCCGCCGAGAATGGCCAGCACCAGCAGCAACAGCCCCAGAAAAGCAAGGCCGCGCAGTTGAACGGGGCGATAAAAGAGTGATTTCATTCAGGGATGGGTGTTATAAGGCGCCAGGCAAGACAGCTCTGTCACCTTGCGCCTTTGGCCTCAATAATTCAAATATAAATTAACCGAGAGGATATGACTCATGCGGTCGGGCCCGACGGCCTTGCGGATGTATTGATTCATATAACCGATTTCCGTTCGGGTGCTTTTATCGAAATTGTAGCCGACGCCGGCAAATACGCGGTTCTGGTCAAAACCGTCGTCGGCGCCCCAGTCGGTCCGGTTGAGATTGGCGAAACACTCGTCAGTAAGCACCAGGCTGAAATCGGTCGCGAACGGCAAGGGTTTCGACAGCTTCAGCAACTGCCGGAAACGCCAGCCGACATCCTCGCCATTCTGCACGAAGCGCTGCTCGAAGCGGCTGCGGCTGGTGATCGTGCCGAACGAGAATGTCTCGCTCCACAGCAATTGCTGCCAGATACGGTGTTCGTCAACCGGTGTGGCCGCGAAGGGTTCCTCGGTGGGAATGAAGGCATAACCCAGCCAGACAGTGGTATTGTCATTCAACGCATAGCCGAGACCGGTACGCAGCATGCCCTGCGAGAAGCGAGAGGTATCCTCGCCGAACCGGCCCTGGCCTTCGAGCCAGTATTTGAAGCTTTTCAGATCGGGATTGAGAACGCCCAGGCTGCCCGTGGCCGTTATATTGCCCCAGGTCTGGAAATCTTCCGCGGTCTTGGCGGCAATGGGATCGGAAAGCGTCAGGCTGAGGAGCAGCGGTAAAATCAGCCGCATTTTTGAAGTCTTCATTATTCTTAATTTCATGATTTAATTTTTTGTTACAAGGCAAGAGCAGCAAACCGGTATTGCCGCGTTGCTTCATGGGGATTATACCGGCTGATTGGAAACTCATGTAGGGTACGCAGCCGCTGTCATCAAGTTAAGGATTCGGTAATCAATAACTGTCTTATTTTAAACGGCGTCTGTGGGAGCGATGCCCTCATCGCGACTTGCGGTGTCTTTAGTCGCGATGAGGGCATCGCTCCCACGGGGATCATAAAAAGCGGCATCGGGATGTTATTTTTAGCCGAATCCTAAGAAATCGTTCCGAATTATTTGCCGGTGCTGTAGGTGCGAACCTATGTGTTCGCCCTTGCCCAACAGTTCCCCCTCGGCCAATGGTTTCCCGGTAACCTGTCGTGCACCGGACACAGGGCGGACACGCAGGTCCGCCCCTACGGTTCATCCCGGAATTGGAAATGGACCTTGCGGTTGTTCCGGTAATCCCGTAGGTGCGAATTTATCCGCACAGGAAAAACGGTACGCGATGCCTACCCTACTTGCGCATCAATCCCAGCAGTCCCTTCATTAATACCAGCGGCGTCGGCGGGCAGCCGGGAATCACCATATCCACCGGGATGACATTGGCTACCGCGCCGCAGCTGGCGTAGGACACGCCGAATTCACCGCCGCAGGCGGCGCAGTCGCCGGCCGCGATGACCCATTTCGGATTCGGCGTCGCTTCATAGGTGCGCAGCAATGCGGTCTGCATGTGCCGCGATACCGGGCCGGTCACGAGCAGCACGTCGGCATGCCGCGGCGAGGCGACGAAATGGATGCCGAAGCGTTCTATATCATAGAAGGGATTGTTGAGCGCATGGATCTCCAGTTCGCAGCCGTTGCAGGAGCCGGCGTCGACTTGCCTGATCGCGATACTGCCCGAGAATTTCCGGTCGATATGGCTTTTGATCTTGATGCCGAGCTGTTCCAGCTCATCATCTTTCGGCGCCTTGACCGGTTCGGTGACCACGCCGGTGGTCAGGATTTTTTTGAACAATCTCAGCATGTGCCTCTCCTATAAATCATGGCCCGAATAGGAGCCATTCACGGATTTGTTGCAGACCGGGAAATCCGGGACGATATTGTCCAGCACCAGCTTTTCCAGTACCGGCCAGTTCAGCTGGCTGGGATCGCGCGGATAGAAGCGGGCAATGGCGTTGTCGGCATCGAAGCGAATATAAGCGATGATCTCGCCGCGCCAGCCCTCGACGATGCCCAGACCTTCACGGCCCGCTTCGGGTGTCTTCCAGGCGTTGCGCAGATCGCCCGGCGACAAAAGATCGATAAATTGCCCGATCAGTTTCAGGGCGACGCTGATCTCCTTGTACCTGACCCAGAAGCGCGAGGCGATATCGGCCTGCGTTTCCACCGGCACCTTGACCGTCAGGCGGTCGTAAGGCGCGTAGGGCGCATCGCGGCGCACGTCGAAATCCTGCCCGCTGGCCCGGCCGACAAAACCCAGGGCGCCGAAGGCGGCGGCGATGGCTTCCGGCAGCAAGCCTGCCGTGTAGAGCCGGTCTTCCAGGGATGAATTCAGATCCAGCGCCGGCAGGACTTCGCCCAGTTCAACTTTCAATTGGTATATTCCTCGCTTGATGGCGATACCGGCCTGTTCGGATACATCACAGTCCACGCCGCCCGGCACAATCCGGTCCATCAGCAGGCGATGGCCGAACAGTTGTTCATTGCAGCGCAGCCACAGTTCCCGCAGGCGCGCGAACTGCATGTGCGCAAAAGCGAAGCCGACGTCATTGCAGATCGCGCCCATGTCGCCTAAGTGGTTGGCGACCCGCTCGCGCTCGGCCAGAATACCGCGTATCAAAGCCGCGCGCGGCGGAATCTCGATGCCGGCGGCCCGTTCCATGGCCAGGCAGGCGGCCCAGCAATGGCCGACCGTGGTGTCTCCCGAGACCCGACTGGCCAGGCGCGCCAGTTGCTCGGGCGTCCGGCCTTCGGCGATTTTTTCGATGCCCTTGTGCACGTAGCCGAGGCGTTCTTCCAGATTCAAAATGGTCTCGCCCACGGCCTGGAAGCGGAAGTGGCCGGGTTCGATAATGCCGGCATGAACCGGGCCGACCGGAATTTCATAAACGCCCGCGCCGTAGGCCTTGACGAACGGATAATCCCGATCGGGCGGCGTGACCGCTTCCGGCTCGCCCTGAACAGGGAAATCCTTGCGCAGCGGATAGCGGGTTTTGGGCCAGGCCTTGTGCCGGGTCCAGGGACGGTTGTCGGGATGGCCCGCGAAATTCACGCCGAACATATCCTGCGTATGGCGCTCGCTGCGGCTGGCGGCCGGATATACCGTGGCCTGCGAAGGCAGTTCCGGTTTCGGGTTATGGACTCGGGTCCGCAGCAGGACGTAGCGGCCCTCTTTTTCGAAACAGGCGTTGATCAAAAACCATTCCCGCGCCTGCTCGGCCCAGCCGGCCGCCCAGCGCAAGTTGTGCTGCAAGGCCAGTTGCGCAAACCGTTGCCAGTCATCGCTGGCGATCTGCCACAGGTCTGCCGGGCCGATGGCGAGCTGTTCGACCGTGATGCCGGCCTCGTCGGTCTGCTTTAAAAAATCGGCCTTCCAGTTAGGAGCATGCATAGAATAACTTCCTCAAGGTGTGCAAATGATTTTCGATGTAGGTGCGGATTCGCCTAGGGCGCCTACTGTTGGTATCCTCATAGTGCGAATACCCAAGGGGCACAAGTGAATTCGCACCTACAATTTCATGTTCGGTTGGTATAACTCATGGCGCACTCCCCGAGATCAATAGCGTCGCCTGCGAGAACCAGTCGGCCAGAAAGCCCGGAATAGCCAGGCCCAGCCAGAGTACCAGTCCCAGATGAATCATGACCGGCCACAGGTTGGCTTTGATGGGCTGCTGGCCTTCGGGCCTGTCGCCGTAGACGATCGGCTGGATATGCCGGAACAGGCCAGCGAAGGCGATGCCTATCCCTAACAATAACAACGGCGCCAGCCACGGATAACTGCGCATCGTGGCCAGCAGTACCAGAAATTCGCTGGTGAAGACGCCGAAAGGCGGGAAACCGGCAATCGAAACCGTGCCGATCAGCAGCCCCCAGCCAATCTGTGGCTGGGTCTTGATCAGTCCGCGTATCTTTTCCATGTTCTGCGTGCCGGCCAGCTGAGCCGCATGGCCCACCGTCACGAAAATTGCCGACTTGGTCAACGAATGCACGGTCATATGCAGCAAGGCCGCAAACGTCGCCAGCGGGCCGCCGATGCCGAAAGCGAAGGTCATCATGCCCATATGCTCGATAGAGGAATAACTGAACAGCCGTTTGATGTCTTTCTGCCGGTGCAGGAACAGGGCGCCGACCAGGAACGACAGCAGGCCGAATCCCATCATCAGGAAACCGGCCATATCGGACTGGGTCGCGCCGTCGACCAGCATCTTGTTGCGCACCACGGCATAGAGCGCATCGTTCAGCAGCAGGCCCGACAGCACCGCCGACATCGGCGTCGGGCCTTCGGAATGGGCGTCGGGCAGCCAGTTATGCAGCGGCACGAGACCGATTTTGGTGCCGTAGCCGATCAGCAGGAACACGAACGCGATTTTAAGCACTTCGGGATTGAGCTTATCGGCGTTTTCATAGAGCACCGACCAGAGCAGGGCGTTTTCCTCGCTGCCGATCTGCTCGGCCGCGTAATACAGCAGAATCGTGCCGAACAGCGCCTGCGCGATGCCGACGCCACAGAGGATGAAGTATTTCCAGGCCGCCTCCACCGATTCGGGTGTGCGGTACAGACTGACCAGCAGCACCGTCGCCAGCGTCGCGCCTTCCATCGCGACCCACAAAATGCCCATGTTGTTGGTCGTCAGTACCAGATACATCGACAGCATGAAGCCCTGGTACATGGCGTGATACAGCTTCAGGCGCGCATCGTTGAGCCGGCCGGTTTCCATTTCGTGCGCCATGTAAGGCGCGGAAAAAATGGCCGTGGTCAGGCCGACGAAAGCCGTCAGCACGATCAGATAGACGTTGAACGGATCGATCAGAAACGCTTTGCCGGCCGACAGGATCGTGCCTTCGCGCAGCACGTTGATGGCCAGCCAGAGCGTGGCGATCAGGTTGACGGCGTTCAGGCGGATATTCCATGCGCCGGAATCGGCCCGGTGGCCGGCCAGCGCGAAAAAGGCCATGCCGGCCAGTGGAATCAACAGCACCAGATAGGCGGCGATCATTTATCCACCTCGCTCAAGCGGTTCAGCAGATCGACGTCGAGCGAATCGATGCTGGTGCGGATATGCAGGAAAAAGATGCCGAACAGCACGGCCGCCACCAGCACATCGAACGCCACACCCAGCTCGACCACCATCGGCATGCCGTGCGTGGCGACGATGGCGGCGAAAAACAGGCCGTTCTCTATCGACATGAAACCCACCACATGCGCGACCGCCTGCCGGTGCGAGATCATCAGCAGCATCCCCAGCAGCATCACCGACAAACTGACGGCCAGGGCATTGAGCATGACCAGGGACGAGGTCTGCACGATGGGGTGCAGGATGTAATAACTGAACAGCATCAGGCTGGCGCCGCCCAGCATGATGGCGGTATTGTTGCTCAACGCCTCGACATCACGGTGCATGTTCATTTTCAGCACCTGCCGCCGCAGCATCCAGGGAATGAGGATCACCTTGAGGACCAGCGTCAGCGCGGCGGAAATATACAGATGATAATTGCTCAGGCTGTAGGCGGCCACGGCCGTGGTCAGAGCTAATAAAAATCCCTGCACGGCGAACACGAAAATCAGCCTTAACAGCCGCCCCTGGCCCAGCATCAGAAACGACGTGAGTCCGACCAGGGCCGCCAGCGACAGGATGGCCTGCGTATAAAAATCCAGTTGCTCGATATTCATCGCGCACCCTCCAGAATGATATGGCTCAACATGCCCAACAAACCCAGCAAATAAGCAAAACTGAGGTATTCCTGCACGCGGAACAGGCGCATTTTCGCGAACAGCGTTTCCGACAACGCCAGCAGAATCGACAAAAACGCCAGTTTGCCGATGATGAACAGCAGGCCGTAGCCCAAATCCCCCGGCGTGATCCTTTCGGCAATGCCCCACGGGAAAAAGATGTTGGCGATCAATACGCCGTACAGCATCAGTTTCAACTGGCTGGCCCACTCGATCAACGCCAGGTGGCGGCCGCTGTATTCCAGGATCATGGCTTCATGGATCATGGTCAGCTCCAGATGCGTGGCCGGATTATCGACCGGTATGCGCCCGGTCTCGGCAATCGCGACCAGCATCAGCGAAAGCAGCGCGAAGATGAATGAGGGGCGCAATACCAGGCCTTCATCGAGCACAAAGTCGATGGCTAGCGAAAGATTGGTCGTGGAGGCGGACATGGTCAGCGCGAAAATGCCCATCAGCATGGCCGGTTCCGCCAGGGTTGAAATCGTCATCTCGCGCGAAGACCCCATGCCGCCGAAGGCCGTGCCGATGTCCAGGCCGGCCAGCGCCAGGAAAAACCGGGCAAAGGAAAAAAAACCGATCAGCACGATGACATCGGCGCTGGCCGAGGTCGGCAGGTCCACGGCGATCAGCGGCACGATGCTGGCGGCCAGCACCATGGCCGAGAAGATGATGTAAGGGGAAATCGTGAAGATCCAGGAGGCCTGATCCGAGACCACCGGCTGCTTGCGCGTCAGCTTGAGCAAATCCCGGTAAGGCTGGAACAAGGACGGCGCCTTGCGGTTCTGCAGGCGGCATTTGCAGCATTTGATCCAGCCCGCCAGCAAAGGGGCCAGCGCGACAAACAGCACGGTTTGCGACATTGCCAATAACCAGTTCATCAGCTGATAATCCATAACATAACGATTAAGGTAACGAACGAATAGCCCAGATAAGTCCGGATATTGCCGGTCTGGATGCGTCCCACCAGTCTGGCCGTCCGGTTGACGGCCCGCTCGATCGGCTGATACAGGCGCGGCCAGCTGTGATCCTGTATTTGCAGGGCATAATGAATCGCCGCGACATCCTGATCCATGGCGCCCTGGCGGTCTTTTTTGACCTGCTCGTCGATGAGCCAGACTCTGGCGAAAATGCGCCTGAACGGCATCATGAAGGCGCTGGCGCTGTATTGCATGCGCGGCGTCAGGCCGCCGAAGCCGCAGTCCCAGGTTTCGGCCCGGCGCATGACCGTGGCAGGGCTGCGGCGCAGATAGCGGAAGCAGATGCCGGCCGCGATCAGCGCTCCGACCAGCACCAGCGGCGCCGAATAGGAAGCCTGTTCGGCGGAAACGGGCGCCAGATGCAGCCAGCTCAAGGAGGAGCCATCCGGCAAGGACGCCCCCAGCAGCTGTTCGGCAACGTGATTGATCAAGCCCAGCATCAGGCCCGGAAAAATGCCGAACAAAAAGCACAGGCCGGCCAGCAGGGCGGGGCCGGCCAGCATGCCCGGGTCGGCGATTTCCTGGGCCTTGTCGGCATGCCGCGAACGGGGCAACCCCAGGAACAGGATGCCGAAGACATTGACGAAGCAGGCTGCCGCCAGGGCCGCGGTCAGCGCCAGCGCGGCGGCGGCGACCGGAATCAGGCTGCGCAAGACGCCGTTGTCGATGACATCGACCTGCAGCGCCGTCTGGAAAGCCAGCCATTCCGAAACGAAGCCGTTAAACAGCGGCAACGATGAAATGCTCATGCAGCCGATCAGGAACAGCATGCCGGTCTTCGGCATGCGCTTGATCAGGCCGCCCATCTGGTCGATATTCAGTTCATGGGTCTGGTGATGAATCATGCCCGCGCCCAGGAACAGCAGATTCTTGAACAAGGCATGGTTGAAAGCGTGAAACAGCGCCGCCAGAAAACCCAGCGCTCCCAGTTGCGGCTGGTTCTGCGCCATGAAAATCATCGACAAGCCCAGCACCATGACGATGATGCCGACGTTTTCGACCGAACTGTAGGCCAGCATGCGCTTCAGATTGGTCTGCATCATGGCGTACAGAATGCCGCCCAAGGCCGAGACCGTGCCCGCTATCATCAGTACCAGTCCCCATTGCCAGTACACCTCGCCGATCAGGTCGAAACAGAACCGGATCAGGCCGTACAGGGCCACTTTCAGCATCACGCCGCTCATCAGGGCCGAAATGTGCGATGGCGCCACCGGATGCGCTTCCGGCAGCCAGACATGCACGGGCACGAGGCCGGCTTTCATGCCAAAGCCCAGCAGCGCCAGCGCAAACGCGATGCTGGCCCAGGCGTTCGATAATCCGGCGCCGCGCAAGGCATCGAAAGTGAAGCCGTCGGCAAAGCTGGCCAGCACGCCGAAAGCCAGGATTATGGCCAGCGCCCCGATTTCCGCCATCAGCAGATAAAGAAAAGCCGCGCGCCGGTTGGCCGGGTTGTCATGCTGGAACGCCACCAGAAAATAGCTGGCGACCGACATCAGTTCCCAGGCGATCATGAAGAAGAAGGCGTCGTCGGCCAATAGCACCAGCAGCATGCCGGCGATGAACAGCCCGCTGAACAGGCTCAGGACCGCAAAGGGATGCTTACTTTCTTCATAAGCCGAGACATAGCCGGGCCCGTACAGGCTGACGGCGCTAACGGCGATGCCGATGATCAGAAAGAATAAGCCGGACAGATTGTCGAAGCGCACCTGCCAGGGCAGCCAGGGCAGGCCCAGACCGATCCGGCCGGTCATCACCTCGCCGCTGACCAGCACGCTCACGCCGGCCAGTGCCGCGAAAAGCCCCGACAAACCCAGCAAGCCGAACACGGCCTGCCGTGTCAGAATCTGCGCCCGTTGCTCTTCCAGGCTGCCGGGCATCCGGAGCCGGCCTAACGCCGGAAGGTTGCGTCGCCCCTGCATCAGCAGCGGCGGCAAGCAGGAAGCAAAGCTTAACAGGACAGCACAATAGGCCAATACAAGAATCATTCAACGCTCCGTCAAGAGATGCGGGTGGGGCAGCCGTCCGGCCCCCCGTTCTTTGCTGCCAAAAAGGGCTTAACCTTTCCTTTCATCGGCCGTCATTAAGCGCGCGGCCAGCGCATGATCCGAAAACTTTTCCGAAGCCCGGCCTGTCTGCCGGCAACGGCCGCCCCGCGCTTCGTAGTTGTGCATGTAGTCATAAATGAATTCCATGACCGTATGGTCGATCAGATAGCCGTCGGATAAATCAAACACAACCGATTTGCCCGGTTCCAGCGTGGCCAGCGCTTTTTTCAGCGGCAGGAAATTGGAAAAGATCGCCGAACCGGTCAGTTTGACTATTACGGTGTCGTTATTGGGCCGTTCGATGGCGAAATGAATTTTGAACAGGTTGTTGAGCCAGACTCCGCGCGCAATGTGAACAGCCAGCTTGACTATAATGCCGATAGCGACGCCGATCAATAGATCGGTTGCCAGAACGCCTGTGATTGTGACCATGAAAATAAAAAACTGTTCTTTTCCGATACCCATGACTTTGGCGAATTCCCTGGGCGAGGCCAGACGGAAACCGGTGTAGACCAGCAAGGCCGCCAAGGCCGCGAGGGGAATGCTGTGAATCAGGCGCGGAAACAGCATGACGAACAGCAATAGCAGTGCGCCATGAAAGAAATTGGCCCAGCCGGTTTTGGCGCCGTTATTAACGTTGGCGGAGCTGCGCACGATCTCGGCGATCATGGGCATGCCGCCGATCAGGCCGGCGAGCAGGTTGCCGATTCCTACCGCCGTCAGGTCGCGGTCCAGATCGGAGTGGCGTTTATAAGGGTCCAGCTTGTCCACCGCGACGGTGCTGAGCAGGCTTTCAAGGCTGCCTACCAGGCTGATGCCGATCACGGCCTCCCAGAATTCAGTCGTCATAAACTTGGAGAAGTCGGGAAAGTAAAAGCTGGACATGAAATTGTCGGATATTGCGACCAGAAACCTCGGCCCGACTGTTGCTTCATGATGGCCGATGAAAGGCGCATCCGGCAAAAACAGATACATATGTTCGTGGTTCAAGTCGAAAATACGTCCCAGGCCCATGCCGACCAGCACGACGAGAATGGGCGCGGGGATCATTTTCAGCGTGGGGCTTTTCAGCAGCGACCAGATAATCAGAACAACCAGCCCGGCCAGGCCGATCAGGGCGATTTCCGGATTGGGGTTCAGCAGGCTGTGCGGAATCTGCGCCATGGTCGAAAACAGACTGCCCTCTTCAGGCGTCACGCCGAGCATGACAGGGATCTGCTTGGTCATGATAATGATGCCGATCGCGGCCAGCATGCCGTGCACGACCGAGGCCGGGAAAAAAGAACTGAGGCGTCCGGCCTTAAAGACGCCCATCAGGATCTGCAGCACGCTGGCGACGACGATGGCCGCCAGCGTGTAACGGTAGCCGGCCATCGCGTCGCCTTCCCCCAAGGTCTGCACGGCATTCAACACGACAACGATCAAGCCCGCGGCCGGCCCGTTGATCGTCACGTACGAACCGTTGATGCGCGACACCAGCAGGCCGCCGATAATGGCCGTGATAATCCCGGCTGAGGGCGGAAAGCCGGAGGCCATCGAGATGCCCAGGCATAACGGCAAGGCGATAAGAAAAACCAGAAACCCCGACAGCAAATCGCCGCGCCAGTGCGCTTTCAAGCCGGCCAGCCCGGTTTCAGGTAATGCCGAAGACGGAGTATTGATCATGGTTAAGCCTCCACGTTATAAGAATCAATAGCTTTGCAGGAGGATCAGCATTTTCCATGCCAATAAAATGGGATGGTTTAACGCTATGATTTCTTTAGATAAAAGGATGGGGTTGTGGTTGGTTGCGGAGACGATATGGAAAAAAAGGGGGTGCAAAAACACCACAAGCGGTTCATTTGCACCGGCGGCCGGGGATGTCTCATTTCATGAACCGCTGACTTCGCCCCGATCGTGGTTTACTGCAAGCGTTTGAGTCGATAAAGGCGAGTGAGCCCGCCCCGTATACGCTGAAATAGCGGGGCTGTAAGTTTTCCTACTAATTTACCGGACAACTCTTTTTCTATATAAATGCACTTGGTCAATGAATTTTTACAAGTTGTCAGCTGCATGCAAAGATAAAGCAATAACGGGCGCTATCTATTCTATCAACCAGGCTGATCAATATACGAGCTAAGTATCCATAATGAATATGAAAATCGTCTTATCGGTTCTACTGTTATTCGGAGGAGTCCTGATCATCACGCCGGGCATTGATAGCGTTAAGGGCTCTGGACCGGAATTCATCAGGCAAGCCCAGGCCAGGACATATCCAAATGAAGGCCAGGCTAACGATAAGGTCTTCGATATGCCGGGAGCCGGTAATTGCGAGGCCTGTCATTCGCAACCCGATACCTTTTCCGATATTCCGACATCACATTCGTCGATTTATGAACAGCTCATCTCAAGGCGATGAAAAAATCGGGTTAACGAAAGGCGACGCCCTGGTTATAGTGGATCTGCAAAATGATTTCCTGCCCGGCGGCAGCCTGGCGGTACCGGGCGGAGAACAGGTGATACCGGTTCTGAACGGTTATATCGAGCGCTTCGCCAGGCAAGGGCTGCCTATATTTGCCACGCGCGATTGGCATCCGAAAAACCACAGCTCTTTTGTTGCCCAGGGCGGGCCATGGCCCGAACATTGTGTGGCCGGCACCCGAGGCGCGGACTTTGCGCCCAGTTTGCATCTTCCTATCTCGACGCAGGTGATCTCGGCGGGGATCGAGGTTGAGCGCGATGGCTATTCGGCTTTTGAAACGCCCTTCTTCCAACAACAACTCGAGAAGGCCGGTACGACCCGTTTGTTTATCGGCGGCCTGGCAACCGATTATTGTGTCTTGAACACGGTGCTCGATGCACTGGCCCTGCATTACCGGGTATGCCTGCTGTTCGATGCCGTACGCGCAGTCAATGTCAAGCCTCAAGACGGTGAAAAAGCCGTTCAAGAGATGGTCCGGCGAGGCGCCAAACCCATTAAGCAAGCCATGATTTTATGATCCTGGACGGTGCATTGCTGACTGATCTTTATCAGCTGACGATGCTTCAGGGCTATTATGAACAGAACCGGGAAGATCTTGCGGTGTTCGAGTTTTTTGTCCGTAAGCTGCCTAAAAACCGGAGCTATATGGTCGCGGCCGGGTTGGCCCAGGTTTTGGATTATCTTGAAGAACTGCACTTTTCCCCGGATGAAATCGACTGGCTCGCCGGCACCGGTTACTTCAAGCCGGCTGTGCTGGACCGGCTCGCCGCGTTAAGATTCACCGGCGACGTGCATGCCATGCCCGAAGGCACGGTATTTTTCCCGAACGAGCCGATTCTGCGGATCACCGCCCCCTTGCCGGAAGCGCAGATGATTGAAAGCCGGCTCATCAACCTGTTGCATTTCCAGACCCTGATCGCCACCAAGGCCGCGCGCTCCGTGTTGATCGCGCCGGACAAGCTGCTGGTCGATTTCGGCATGCGCCGCGCGCATGGCAGCGAGGCCGGGCTGCTGGCGGCACGGGCCAGTTATCTGACCGGCTTTAGCGGCACCGCGACAGTGAATGCCGGCATGTATTTCGATATCCCGATTTACGGCACGATGGCGCACTCCTTTGTACAGACCTACAGCAACGAAAGTCAGGCCTTCATCGATTTTGCGAAAGCCAATCCCGATAATGTCGTGTTATTGATCGATACCTACGATACCGAAGCGGCCGCCCGGAAGGTCGTTGATCTGGCCGAAACGTTGCGCGCTCTGGGCATCAAAATCAAGGGCGTGCGCATCGATAGCGGCGATTTGGCCGATCATGCCCGCGAGGTCAGATCGATTCTCGATCAGGGCGGCCTTCAGCAGGCCACGATTTTCGCCAGCAGTAGTATTGATGAATACAAACTGGACGCACTGATGACGCAACAGGCGCCGATAGATGGTTTCGGCATCGGCACGCATCTGGATACCTCGGCCGATGCGCCTTATCTCGACTGCGCCTATAAGCTGCAGGAATATGCCGGCATCGCCCGGCGCAAACGCTCGGAAGGCAAGGCAACCTGGCCCGGACGCAAACAGGTCTATCGTAATTATGACGACGATGGCTGCATGGGCGGCGATACCGTAACGCTTGAAAACGCGCCTTGCACGGGACAGCCGTTGCTGCAGCGGGTCATGCAGGGCGGGCGGACTGCGATGCCGCAGCCTTCGCTCACCGAATCCCGGCAGTACACCAAAAACCAGTTAAGCCGGTTGCCGGAAACATTGCGCCAACTCGGTGATACGCCCGGCTATCCGGTGACGATTTCCGCCGAACTGCAAGCGCTGGCGAAACGCGTGGATGAGCAAACCCTTGTTTAACCGGTTCGCCATCGCGGCAAGTCCGAATGCGTCATGTGCCCGGGTCCTGCGCTGTTGCCTGCTCAGGGCTTTTATGGAATATCAGCAGCATCAGCGCCAGCACCGAAAACGCCGCGCCGGCAAGAAAGGTCATGCCTGAACCATAATTATCCCAGAGCCACCCGGCAATGACGCTGGCCAGCAGCATAAACAGGCCGGTTACGAAGTTGAACAGGCCGAATGCCGTGCCTTTCAATTCCCGGGGCGTGGCATTGGCAATCATGGTCGCCAGAATGCCTTGCGTGAACCCCATATGCAATCCCCACAGAGCGACCCCGCACAGGACGGCAAGAATCGAATTCGCCCGCGCCAGTACCAGATCAGCCAGCGCCAGCAGCACAAGCCCCGTGGCCAGCAAGTACTCCTTGCGCACATGGTCCGACAGCACGCCGGCGGGATAAGCCGATAACGCATAGAACAGGCTCATCACGACCATGACCAGGGGAATCCAGGTGATAGACAGGCCCAGCTCCTCGGCGCGCAGTATCAGGAATGCCTCGCTGAACCGGGTCAGCGTGAAGACGGCGCCTATTATGACAATCCGCCAGTAGGCCCTGGAAAAAGCCTTCAGGAATACCAGCCGCAAGGGCGAGCGGAATTGGCGCGGCCTGGCTTTGGCGGCCGGTTCCTTTACCCCGAATACGATTAAAATGATCGTGATTGCCGCCGGCACAACGGCAAACCACAATACCGTTTTCATGTCTCCGTGGTAAAAAGACAATAATACGATGGCAAAAAGAGGCCCGAAAACCGCGCCGACCGTATCCATGGATTGGCGCAGGCCAAAACAGGCGCCCCTGATCGTTAAAGGCGCCACATCGGCAATCAACGCGTCGCGCGGCGCCCCTCGCATGCCCTTGCCGATCCGGTCCAGAAAGCGCGCGGCGAAGACCGTTTCCACGGAACCCGCGAGAGGAAATAATGGCTTGGTCAGCGCCGCCAGGCCGTAACCGGCCAGAATCAGCCATTTCCGGCGGCTGAAAAAATCACTCAATGCCCCCGAAAATATCTTGACGATCAGCGCGGTGGCTTCGGCAATGCCTTCGATCAAGCCGATAGTCAGCGCATCAGCCCCCAGTACCGTGACCATAAACACCGGCAATATGCTGTGCACCAGCTCCGAAGACAAATCCATAAACAGGCTGACGTAGCCGAGTGTCCATATGGTTCCGGGTATCGCGGGCAATTGTCTTTTATACACAGAGTTATCCTCGTAACGGATGCAAAAATATCTATCCCGGAATTTCATAATAACCATAGAGCACACAGAGAGCACAGAGAAAATCAAGTTGTTGTCATTTTCTTCCCGTGACTTCATGAATTACGCAATTCTACCGCCTCCATAATCCTCATGAATGGGGATGAATGCAGAGAAATGACGGGATCATTGTCTGTCCGTTCGTGGTGAAATATTCAGGCTAAGGAGCTGATGTTATGCAGACAATTGACCCCGGCGCCGGCAGGGGCGGGGGCGGTTAAAAATACTATCCGTCTTCCTCTCGGATTGGCCGTCCTTGTGGGAGCGATGCCTACATCGCGACTTGCCGGGCGGTATTGAATCGCGATGTATATCCAAAGGGAATAAAGACATCGTTCCATCCGCCACGAAGCACATCCTGTCCTGAACACATTCGTCGTCCTCTCTCGATAAGTTATGCTGTACCTGATATCAGGTATTAATCTTAAACGCATACAAAATGGAAGCCGCGAATAAACATATCAGCCAGATAGCGGCTGCCCTGACCGAGCGGTTACGGGCAAGGGCGACGGCATAGATTGCTTTCAGCAGGTTATTGCTGCCGCTGGCCAGTATCACGGAGGACACGATGGCCGAACTGGAGACGGTGAATTCGCCGCTCAGCAGCGACAGAATAAAAGGATCGATATCGGTAAAGCCGACGATAATGGATAGAAAATTCAACCCATGGCCGCCGTAATGGCTGGTCACGTATTGGGTAATGCTGGTAAACAGCATAAACGATATGGCAAACACAATGGCGGTTGATAATTCCAGCGGATGCTTAATCACGTCCGCCTCGGATGGGCTGGGCGTATTATCCCGGAAGCGAAACAAGGCGGCCATGGCGGCAAAGGACAGCACGATGGCGGCTGAAAACGGCGCCAGCAGGCGCTGGCCGGCGCTGGGCGAAAACAGGAAAATAATGACGAGCAGCCGGATATACATCATGGCGGTTGCCATGATCAGCGCCGAGGATACAAAGCGCCCCGCTTCCGCCAGATGATGAGCGCGGCGCCCGATGACAACGGTGGCGACGGTACTGGAATACAGTCCGCCTAGAATGCCGGTAATCATCAGGCTGCGGCTCTTGAAAAAATACGTGTTGACCAGATAGCTCAAGTACGAGAAGCCGGATACGATGATCACCGCCAGCCAGACCTTGTCGTAAGTGACCGGCATCATCGGTGCGATGGGTTCATCGGGCAGCAAGGGCAGGATAACGCCGGAGATAATCAGGAACTTGGCCAGGGTCGTGATTTCCTCGCCCGCCAATTTATCGGAAATACGATGGATCAGCGGTTTCTCGCCGAGTATTAAAATCAACGATACGATGAAGAGTATCAGGAACCAGCTGGGGAATATGCTGACAACCGGTCCGGTCAGATAAATCAGCAGGGCAAGCAGAACACTGAACAGCGACAGCATCTCTTTCGACGATAACTGCCAGTAATAAATCAGCAGCATGCCGCCGAGCAGGACAAGGCCGATGCCGAACAGTACGCGCGTGGCGTCCAGGGTGTACAGAATAAATCCTAACAAGCCGATCAGGACAAAAGTACGTGTGCTGCCAAAATGAAACTTATATTGATTCATGCGCTGATAACGGCGGAATTCCAGACCGACGACAAAAGAAAAGGCCACGGTCAGGGCGAATTCGATCAAGAGAGGCGGAATGACATCTGGAAATTCCATGGTCTGGTCCTTGGGCAGCGATTGCGGAGGATGTGCCGGATTTTAGTGCGTTTGACCCGGTAAACAAGCTTCTATCACGGGGCTTCGCGTTATTTTCGTCACGGCTGTATAGGATTTTATGACAAGCTTGTGTATTCTCGCTCTGACTATCGATAACAAGGGTATTGACTTAAGTATATTTACTAATTATGTTGCGCGCACAAATGCGATATAAGTACCGCCACTCGATATTTGAGCGCTTGTTCTTGCCTTTTCAGATGCCAATGATCAGCTCTCGTTCAAGCGATGCTTTCAATCTCATGATTGGATGATTTTGCGTTGCGAATATCGTTGCAGACATTGAAAACAATTTTTTTATGGTTGGTTTAAAAATGAATATGAAATCCTCTCAATCTGTATCAGATGAATCTCTTTTAGATGATGCTTCCCCGGATAAACCCGTTTCGGAATCCGAATCCAGTGAAAGTAAAAGCGAAATCGACCTGGATGTCGAAGACTTCGATTTAAACGACGAGTACATCATATTGCCGACTGAAAACGAGAAGGTAGCCAAGAAAATGGCCGCGCGCAGAAAGATTGAAATGTACTGGGAGAAAAAAAGATTGAAGGAACAGCTCGGCGAATTTGAAAACTTTGATCTTGATTTCGATTTTTAATCCAAGCGCATATAGCAAATTGACCTGGCCTGCCCCAGTTTTAAAATTTAACGAAAAACATTAATTTTACGATCCCCATTGATTCATTAACAACGGAATTGCCGGATACAGGGTATTTTTCTCGACAAGGGAAACGCTCATTGTGTAAATTTCGGCCAATTTTTATCCCTTTAACCATTTTAACCCCCACCTTGCAATACGTTCCTGAACCACCGGTTTTTTAGACTTTCTCCCCGTCCGATACACTTCAATTTTAAGATGATTGCCTAAGTAGTCACCCGAATTTCGTGGCTGTTGAAAAGAGGGTATAAGCGTTTTGATTGAATGACATATCGATAGTCGGTACAAAGGTCGCGTTCTTCAAGCCGGAACACAGGCGCCAGGGATGGCGTATTATTCGTGTTCATGCCGGGTTTGATAGCGTTTTAAACCGATAATGTCGATGCATTGAGGATGAGCGCATGAGAATGAAAGAGATGCAGCACATGCTGTCGGATATTGAATGGGAGGTCAAATTAACCCGTGGCATGATCGGCAAGGATTCATTGGACGAGCGCGTGATGGCGGCCATGAGGCATGTGCCGAGACACGAATTCATACCCAAGGCCTTGCGCGAATACGCCTATCAGAACGCACCCGTGCCGATAGGCGCGGGCCAGACGATTTCGCAGCCCTATATCGTTGCCCTGATGAGCGATTTGCTGAACACGAAGCCTTCGGACGTTGTGCTGGAGATCGGTACGGGTTCAGGCTATCAGGCCGCCATCCTCTCCCGGTTGGTCAGGCAGGTCTACAGCCTCGAGTTTGTCGAGGAACTGGCGACGCTGGCGCGCACCCGGCTGCATGAACTGGGCTATGACAACGTAGAGGTTCGCGCCGGCGACGGCAATCTGGGCTGGCCGGAGCATGCGCCCTATGACGGTATCATAGTCACTGCCGCGGCACCGCATATTCCTCAGGCGTTAATTGATCAATTGCGCACAGGCGCCCGTATGGTCATTCCTTTAGGCTTGCCTTACAGTGCTCAGGAATTGATAGTGGTTGAGAAAAAGCCGGACGGAAAAATCAAGACCGAGGACATTCTCGGCGTCGCTTTCGTGCCGTTGGTTGAAGCGAGGCACTCGGACAGACGCCATGGGACAAGCCGGTGAAAATCAATGCCGGGCACGCGCCGCGGGTCATCATGTGCTGTAGTCTCAAAAGGCGGTGTCCGGCGTATCCAGCCGCTTGTCATTAACCAGCGCCCATAATTCAAGCGCGTTGCGGGGCGCGGCGCCTTGGGCGGTGTTGTCAAAATAAACATGCACTTGCTTGCCCTGTTCTAGCCACTGCTCGATACGCTCGGTCCAATGCATTAGTTCCGGCCTGCTATAGCTGGAAACATAGGTTTGCGTGTGGCCATGCAGGCGAACGTAAACCAGATCCGTGGTCACGCATTCCCACAGGGGCCAGGCTTCGGCATCGGACTGGCATGCAGCGACGCCGGCTTCCGCCAGGGCGTGCGCCGTTTCATCGTCAAACCAGGACTGGTGCCTGAACTCCACGGCATGACGGACTTCCCGCCATTGTTCCAAAGCGGCGATAAACTGTTGCAGTTTGTCCGGGTTTTTTTTGACCAGGCCGGGCAACTGCCATAGCACGACAGCCAGTTTTTCTTTCAGCGCTTTGGCGTGATTTTTCTCAATCAGAACCGACGCGGACGGATCGGTTAATTTTTTATGATGGGTCAGGTAGCGATTGGCCTTGATTGCGAATCTGAAGCCGGCCGGCGTTTCCTCGGCCCATTTTTGAAAAGTACGGGGGCTTTGCAAACGATAAAAAGTCCCGTTGATTTCCACGGCCGGGAGTCGCTCCGCATAGAACTTTAACCGATTCTTGCGAATAACGCCGGCATAGAAACCATCCTGCCAGTCCGGATAATTCCAGCCGCTGGTACCTACGTAAAATCGCGGCACGCTTTAACCTTTTATGCAGATGACAGGTTCCAGTTGGGCCACTTTTTTCGCCAGGCCGGCCCGGTCCGCCACATCGATGACGGCGCGCACATCCTTATACGCCAGCGGCGCTTCCTCGGCGATGCCGCGCATGGACGCGCTGCGGATGAGGATGCCCCGGTCCGCCAGTTCATCAATCAATGCCCTGCCGCGCCATTGCTTGGTCGCCTGGTGGCGGCTCATGGCCCGGCCCGCGCCATGGCATGCCGAACTGAAGGCGCGCAGTTCGCTGTCTTTCGTGCCGCACAGCACATAGGAGCTGGTTCCCATCGAGCCTCCGATCAGCACCGGCTGGCCGACATCGCGGTACTCGGGCGGCAAGTCCGGGTGCCCCGGCCCAAACGCCCGGGTGGCGCCTTTACGATGCACGAACAGGTTTCTTTTCACGCCGTCGATAGCATGTGGCTCCAGTTTGCAGGTGTTGTGCGAAACATCGTACAGCAGGTCGAGATGGAGTCCCGGAAACACCGCCGACACGGCTTTGCGGGTCAGGTGCGTGATGATCTGCCGGTTGGCCAGGGCGCAGTTGATGCCGGCGCGCATGGCGCCCAGGTATTTTTTTCCCAACGGCGAATCCAGCGGCGCGCAGGCCAGTTCCCGGTCGGGCAGGGCAATATGGTATTGAGGCGCCGCCAGGGCCATATCTTTTAGAAATTCGGTGCCGATTTGATGGCCCAGGCCTCTGGAGCCGCAGTGAATAGTGATGACGATGGCGTCGCGCTTGAGTCGGTAAGCATCGGCCAGGGTCGGGTTGTAAATATCGGCGACCCGCTGTACTTCAAGATAATGGTTTCCGGAACCCAGGGTACCCATTTCGTCTTTTTGCCGCTCCCGTGCTCTGGTGGAGACCTGTTGGGGTTCGGCGCCGGCCATGCAGCCGCGTTCCTCGGTGAAGGCCAGGTCTCGGGCGGTGCCGAATCCCTGTTCGACGGCCCATGAGGCGCCGCCTTTGAGCATGGCTATCATGCCGTCATGGTTCAGATGGATTTTACCCTTGCTGCCGACGCCCGCCGGAATCGCGCGATACAACTCATCCGCCAGCTGGTGCTGATGAGGCTGTAAATCGGTCATGTCCAGGCCGGTGAGCAGGGTGCGCACGCCGCAGGATATGTCGAATCCCACGCCGCCGGCCGAAATGACGCCACCCTGCGCCGGGTCGAAGGCGGCGACGCCGCCGATAGGGAAGCCGTAGCCCCAGTGCGCGTCGGGCATGGCATAGGCGGCTTCGACAATGCCGGGCAATGAGGCTACGTTGGTAAGCTGTTCGTACACTTTCTGGTCCATGTCGCGCAGCAGTCGTTCATCGGCATAAATGATCGCCGGCACGCGCATGGCGCCTTGGGACGGAATTTCCCAGCAGGTTTCATCGCGTTGTATGAATTGAGAGATATCCATGAGTATCCTTTAAACGTCGACGACGCATTGGGTAACCCATAGGCCGTCCGGTTGTTGATAAACATGCGGCTCGGTCAGCGCGGCGCCTTGTATTTTCACGGCAGGCTGGTGTTGTTGCCGGTCCACGGCTTCGCCAAAGGTGCTTGCCGTCAAGCCTTCCTCATCAAGGGACACCTGGAACCGGTTGAACAACAGGCCGTTAACCGTCGTGATGCATGCCCGTTCGTTGATCCAGCCCGGAAACGGAAATGCGTTGTCGCACCCCGTGCAATGTATCCGGATCGCTTCCGATGGCGGAATATGAGCGGGATCGGCTATTACCGCGGTCATGGCCGGCGTCGCCTGCTCGACGTTTTGGTTGAGCGTCGGAGCGATTCCGCGTATGCCCATATAGGCTTGGTGTTCAAAATGTTCCCAATAAGGCGACATAGCTTCACTTTGCCGTTGGTGAGTTTATTTCTTCGTAATAATGTTTCATACTACGATGAAAAAGCCCTATTGAGATATAGCGCGACTTACCTAAGTAATGGTACTGATTATCTTATTGCTGTTTATACTATAGATTAAACTTAATTTTGGCTCGAAAGCAGCAAAGCCGCGAATGTTTAATATGCACCTATGATCTTGAAAAATATGATGTTGTAGCGGGCAAATGGATTATTTTTCAGACTGAGCTTTCGGGCCGGCCTTTCTGTCATGTCTTGGGTGAAACCTGCCAGCCCTGCGTTGGTTTATCTGTTTTGCTTCATGATGCAAGTAATAATACCGACAATCTGAAATAAAACATTATGCCGTTACGTAATTTTGAATTTTCAATGTGGGCGGAAGCCTGTGAAGTGCTGGATCGTGCCGACCGGCTGCATCGGCGGTTTTTCAGGCCTCGCGTCATGAATGCCAAGCGTCCAATCTGGGAGCCGCCGATCGATATTTATGAAACTCAGCATGAATTCACAATTATGGTCGCGCTGCCCGGTGTGGAAACGGAAAATATCAAGGTAAGCTTTGAGGATGGTTTATTGGTGGTGGGCGGGCGGCGTTTCCTGCCGGTTGGCGCCGAGGCTGAGATTCAACGGCTGGAGATTCCGTATGGTCGGTTTGAGCGGAGCATAGAGCTTCCCGATGGGCGTTTTGAATTGGGCCCGCACGAGTTTATGAATGGCTGTCTACTAATTTCACTACGGAAAATAGGATGACTTCATATGCGGATCAAGGACCTTAAAGACTTAATTCTGGGGTCAAAAGGCGATTCTGACGATGATTCGGCCGCGATGCGGAAGGCTCAGGATGATCAGTCCCGGCTATTCATTCCCGACGATGCCTTGGTCATCGTGCCCATGCTCGGTACCGTATTGTTTCCTCAGGTTGTCCTGCCGTTGGTGATTGGCCGAAAACAGTCGATCGCGGCCGTGCAGTATGCGGTGCGTTCCGAAAAGCCGATCGGCTTGCTGCTGCGGCGCGATGACCGGGATGAGGATCCTGCCCCCGATGATCTCTATACGGTCGGCACCGTGGCGGAAATATTGCGATACCTGACCGCCCCGGATGGTAATCATCATATTGTCTGCCAGGGACTCCAACGCTTCCGGGTCAAGGAGTTCCTGTCCGGGTATCCTTTTCTGGTGGCGCGTTGGGAGGAGCACCAGGAACCTGAAGAAACAACCAAGGATATCGAGGCGCGCGTTGTCACGCTTAAGCGGAAAGCGCTGGAGGTGTTGAATTTATCAAAGCAAGTGCCGGATGAACTGGTGAGCGCCGTTCAGTTGATCAATTCGGCGCCCATGCTGGCAGACCTGGTTTCCAGCTATCTGATCACGAAAGCGGAAGAGAAACAGCAGATTCTGGGGCTGTTCGATGTTCAGAAACGTATCGATAAGATATTGGAGATGCTCAATTACAGGATTGAAGTATTGAAGCTTTCCAATCAAATTAATGAGCAGACCCAGGAAACGATGGGACAGCGCCAGCGTGAGTTCGTCCTGAGAGAACAATTGAAAGCCATCCAAAAGGAACTGGGCGAGGGCGAGGAAGGCGCGGTCGAGATCGAGGAAATCAGCAACGCCATCGCGGCAGCCAAAATGCCTGAAGAGGTGGAAAAGCATGCCCGCAAGGAATTGAACCGCCTGCGGCAAATGCCCGAGGCAGCCGGCGAGTACTCCATGCTGCGCAGCTATCTGGACTGGCTGGTTGAAATACCCTGGTCGGTCGCCAGCACGGGGGATATCGATATCAGTAAGGCGCGCGAGATTCTCAACGAGGATCATTACGGCCTGGACAAGATCAAGCAGCGCATTCTGGAATATCTGGCCGTGCGCAAGCTGAATCCGGAAGGCAAAAGCCCGATACTTTGCTTTGTCGGGCCTCCAGGCGTCGGCAAAACCTCACTGGGACGGAGTATTGCCCGAGCGATAGAACGCGAATTCGTGCGCACCAGCCTGGGCGGCCTGCATGATGAAGCCGAGATCAGAGGGCACCGGCGCACTTATCTGGGCGCGCTGCCCGGTATTATCATTCAGTCCATCCGAAAGGCCGGTACCAACAATCCAGTGTTCATGCTCGATGAAATGGACAAGATCGGCGCGGGGTTTCAGGGTGATCCTTCCGCGGCGCTGCTGGAAGTGCTGGATCCGGAACAGAACTCGACTTTTCGCGATAATTATCTGGCGGTCCCGTTTGATCTGAGCCATGTCATGTTCATCGGAACGGCCAATGTCCTGGACAATATTCCCATTCCCCTGCGCGACCGCATGGAAGTGATAGAACTGTCCGGCTATACGGCCGATGAAAAGGAGCAGATCGCCAAGCGTTATCTGGTCGGCAGGCAACTGGTCGCGAACGGGTTGACGTCCGAGCAATGCTCCATTACCGATCAGGCGATACGGACCATTATCCAGGAATACACGCGTGAAGCCGGTTGCCGGAATCTGGAACGTGAAATAGGCGCTGTGTTCCGGCATATTGCCATGCGCATTGCCGAAGGCGATGTGACTCAGGCGCATATTGATGCCGAGCAAATCCCGGCTATTCTGGGGCCGAGAAAATTTGAGAACGATGTCGCCATGCGCACCAGCGTGCCGGGCGTCGCGACAGGACTTGCCTGGACGCCCGTCGGCGGCGACATCCTGTTTATCGAAGCGACCCGCATACCCGGCACCGGCAAGTTGATCCTGACCGGGCAGCTCGGCGACGTCATGAAAGAAAGCGCGCAGGCGGCATTGAGCCTAATCAAATTTCGGGCGATTGAATTCGGTTTGAGTCTGGATCTATTCGAAAAGACCGACATTCATGTGCATGTGCCGGCCGGGGCCATTCCCAAGGATGGCCCCAGCGCCGGCGTGGCGATATTCGTGGCCTTGTATTCGGCATTCTCGGAGCGTATTGTGCAAAACGACGTGGCCATGACCGGGGAAATCAGTTTGCGCGGACTGGTTCTGCCGGTCGGCGGCATCAAGGAAAAAGTCATTGCCGCGGCGCGTGCCGGCATTAAAACGGTCATGCTGCCGGCGCGCAATCAAAGGGATTTTGAGGAAATCCCGAAAGCGGTCCGGGATCAGCTCCAGTTTGTCTGGCTGGAGAATGTTGACGATGCGCTGGAGGTTGCCGTGGAAAAGGAGGATGAGAACAGTCCTGAACCGACATGATACAAGGCAGAAGCGCCTGCATCAATCAAGGGCATAAAAAACCGCGAAGAACGCGAAGTGTTGCAGGGTCGAGGAACAGCGGCACGCGCTCTACGGTTGGAAATGTTGAACAGCAAAAAAGAGGCGCCTGAGCGCCTCTTTTTTTTGCCTGCAGGATCAATAAATGATTTTCTGATCCTTCAAAGCCGCGTAGATATCGTCAATCGATTGATTATCGCTGTCAAATGCGATGTCCGACAGCTCGGCATTGCTGTTCACGCACAAGCAGATCAGGCCGGCATTTTTGACGGCCTGAATAAGCGGCGCCGCGTCTTCGGCTTCCAGGATGGTTGTGGCATGGCCGGTGTCGAATAATTTCCGTTCCAGTTGATACGCCATGTCCTTGCCATTGGCGCCGGTCAAGGCGATAGCCGTGGCCGTCTGACTGAATCGCGCCGCCCGTTCCGCTATGCTGACCGGTTGCTGAATTTCATCTTCCGTATGGCCGATGATCATGCCGGCGCCGACCGTGCCGTTGGTCAGGCGGTCGATGATAATGAACGAGCCCGTGCCCTTAGTGCGCTTGTAGGGGTCGAATACCACGGGGGCGTTGACTGAAACCGTGCAGGTGCCGATCTCGTTGAGCTTCAATTCGCTGGCATCGTGATGTTCCAGGGTATTGACATCGATACGGTGATGGATCATCGAGATGGAGCCGGGCACGCTGCGGGTGGCCAGCTTGATAAGGTACTGGCGGCCGGGCGTCATGGCTTGCTCGGCCATCCAGACGATGCTGGCCTTGAATTTATCGGCGACCGTGGCCGGGGCTTTCTCCGTGCCGACAATCATGTCGCCGCGGCTGATGTCGATTTCGTCTTCCAGCGTCAATGTCACGGCCATCGGCGGAAACGCCTGATCAAGATCGCCGTCGTAAGTCACGATTGACTTGATTTTGCTGCTTTTGCCCGAGGGCAGGGCGGTAACGCGGTCGCCCTTGCGGAAAATGCCTGATGCCACCGTGCCGCAGAAACCGCGGAAGTCAAGGTTGGGACGGTTGACATACTGGACGGGGAAGCGTGCGTCGTCGAAATTGCGGTCGTTGGCGATTTCAATGGTGTTCAGCGCTTCCATCATCGGCATGCCGGTAAACCAGGGCATGTTGTCGCTACGGTTGACCACGTTGTCGCCGTCCAATGCCGACATCGGGATAAAGGTAATGTCGTGCAGATCCAGCGTCTGGGTAAATGCCAGGTAATCGGCCTTGATTTGATTGAAGGTTGCTTCGCTATAATCGACCAGGTCCATTTTGTTGACCGCGACGATGATATGTCTGATGCCCAGCAACGAGGCGATGAAACTGTGACGCTTGGTCTGGGTTTGCACGCCGTAACGCGCGTCGATCAGAATGACGGCCAGATCGCAGGTCGAGGCGCCCGTGGCCATGTTGCGCGTATATTGCTCATGGCCCGGGGTGTCGGCAATGATGAATTTGCGGGTGGCGGTGGAGAAATAGCGATAAGCGACATCGATTGTAATGCCCTGTTCGCGTTCCGCCTGCAAGCCGTCAACCAGCAAGGCCAGATCGATCTTACCGGCGCCCGTGGTGCCGGATTTGACGCTGTCGGCCTGAACCGCGGCTAGCTGGTCTTCGTAGATCATCTTGGAATCATGCAGCAGGCGGCCGATCAGCGTGCTTTTTCCATCGTCGACATTGCCGCAGGTCAAGAATCGTAACAATTCCTTGCGCTCATGCTGCGCCAGATAGGCATTGATGTCGGAACTGATTAAATCGGATTGGTGTGACATAGTGTTGTTTCTCTGAATTCCTGTTATATGTTGCAGTGGCGGGTATCGTTTGAAATACCCTTCGCGCTTTTTCTGCTCCATGGAGCCGGCCTGGTCGTGATCGATCAGTCGCCCCTGGCGTTCAGAGGTTGTGGTCAACAGCATTTCCTGAATGATTTCAGGCAGCGTGGTGGCGGTCGATTCGACGGCGCCTGTCAGTGGATAGCAGCCCAGGGTGCGGAAGCGGACCATTTTCATTTCCACCTTGTCGCCCGGCTCGATCGGCATGCGGTCGTCGTCGACCATGATCAGCATGCCGTCCTTGTTGACGACGGGGCGTTCCTTGGCGAAATACAGCGGCACAATCGGGATGTTTTCCAGATGAATGTATTGCCAGATGTCCAGTTCGGTCCAGTTGGAAAGCGGGAACACGCGAATGCTTTCGCCCTTGTCGATTCTGCCGTTATAGATGTTCCATAATTCAGGCCGCTGATTCTTGGGGTCCCAGCGATGATTCTTGTCGCGGAAGGAATAGACGCGTTCTTTCGCGCGGGATTTTTCCTCGTCGCGCCGGGCGCCGCCGAAAGCAGCGTCGAACTGATATTTGTTCAGCGCCTGCTTGAGACCTTCGGTTTTCATGACATCGGTATGTTTTTTACTGCCATGGGTAAACGGCCCGATGCCCTGCTCGACGCCGTCCTGGTTGACATGGACCAGCAGGTCAAGGCCCAGGTCCTTGATCATGTGGTCGCGAAACTCGATCATTTCCTTGAATTTCCAGGTCGTGTCGACGTGCATCAGAGGGAAGGGCGGTTTGCCAGGATGAAAAGCCTTCATGGTCAGATGCAACATGACGGCTGAATCCTTGCCGATGGAATACAACATCACCGGGCGTTCAAATTCGGCGGCTACTTCACGAATAATATGAATACTTTCAGCTTCCAGCTGTTTGAGGTGGGTCAGTTTATAATCAGTCATTAATAATCCGTCAGGAGTGAGTACCACGGTATATTTATCGAGCGGGATCGATAAGATAATAATTTCCGCTATTTTAATTTGATCAGGCGGTTAATGCCAGATTTGCCTGAAATTTATTGTATCGTGCCGGCTATGGTTAATAATATTACCGATTCTTGATGGATGGGTAGCCGAGGTTTTTCATTTGCCTGAGAATCCAGTGCTGGCGCTTGAGCACATAATTCGAGGGATGTTTTGCGTGCAGGGTGATCGGGTTGGGTAGCGTGGCGGCCAGCAGCGCCGCCTGGGAACGGTTGAGATGTTTTGCGGCAATGCCGAAATAGTGGCGGCTGGCCGCTTCTATGCCGAATAAATGATCACCGAATTCGGCTATGTTCAGATACATCACCAGTATCCGTTCCTTGCTCCACAGTAATTCAATCAACAGCGTAAACCAGGCTTCCACTCCCTTGCGCAAGAAACTTTTTGACGGGATCAGGAACAGGTTTTTGGCGACTTGCTGGGAAATCGTGCTGGCTCCCCTCAGCTTGCCGCCGCCCATATACACATCGATCGAGGACTGTATGGCGTTCAGATCAAACCCGGAGTGCCGGAAAAAACGCTGGTCTTCGGAGGCAATAACGGCCGCCGAGGCATTGGAGGAGATTTTGTCGGCGCCGACCCAGGTATAGTCGATGGCTTGGAATGGCTGGTTATCGGCCAAGTCCTCAAAATGCCGATACATCATAAATGCCGAGGTTGGCGCGGGAAGCCAGCGTAATAAGGCGCACAGGCCAACGGATGTAACCACAAAAGTCAGCAGCAAATAAAGCGCCGCGTTTCGTAGTTTAAGTTTCAGTGGCAATGAGCGGGAAGTGCGTTTTCTCAAGGAACGGGCTTGTTTTGTCAAATCGATAAAGTTTTTTCTATGGGTTCGAACCGATGCGGCGTCATCAAGCGGAACGGCTTCGGGGTTAAATTTGGGCGATAAGTCAAGGCGTGTTTTCAACGACAATTTTGTTGCGTCCGGTCTCCTTGGCCCGGTAAAGGGCGGCATCGGCCCGGTCGATAATGCTTTCCATCGTATCATCGGCCCGCAGTATCGCAATACCCGAAGAGACCGTAACCTTGCCGATGGTTTCGGTATTGTCCTTGCGTGTCAGGCGGGTGCTTTCCATGATTTTTCTGATGTGCTCGATAATATCCAGGGCCTCGGCCAATACCGTATCCGGCATGATAATGGCCATTTCCTCGCCCCCATAGCGCGCGGCATGATGATGGCCGGCGATATATTTTTTCAACAGCGAGGCGAAAAACCGCAATACTTTATCACCGACTAAATGGCCATGGCTATCGTTGACTTGCTTGAAGTGATTCAGGTCCAATAATGCCAGGCAGCCGTGTTGACAGGTCGGACTGGCTACGAATGCGGTCAAGGCATTATCAAAAGCCCGCCGATTCAACAGCCCTGTCAAGGCATCGGTTTTAGCGATCTCGCGCACCTGGGCAAGTTCGTTCCGAAGCAGTTCCATTTCCTTGTGAGTTTCGTTCAGCTGGGCTTTTAAAGTGTTACTGGCTTCGGCGAGTTGCCTGGTTTCCTGGATAATTTCAGCCAGGATGACGCGCAGATCGGTTGGCGCTTCGGTTGTTTGCAAGGTCTGGGAGTTAACCGTGAGATGATCGCCGGCGACCGATGCTTTTTCACTGGCAAGATTGACGGCCAGTACTGTTTGTTCGATCAGCTGCCGCAGTTGGTGGTTAATTTTTTCAAAAGACTCAACCGATGCATTACAGATATGCGTTTTATAAAGATTTAAGCTGGTTTCGGGGTCAAATGTTTTTTTGTCGCGGATTAATGTATCGACTTCCTGATTCAGCTGCAGGTTATTACCGGTGACATATTCGTACCAGATGGCATAGTTTATGGGGTCCGTTGGAATATTATTCTTTATCATCAACGGTAAACTTTGCCGCAGATACTCCCGGTGCTGTTCAGGCGGTGCATTATAGGTGGGTAAAAAAGACATGGTGTCCGTCATGTTCGATGGCAGATTTTGCACAAATAAAATCTCGGATTATCTGTAAGGAATTTATCGGAGTTTAAATTAAAATGAAGTCCATGCAATAAGCTTTTCCGGGTTTCTTATAACTAAGCTGTACATAATAAAAAAATACGTTTATTCACATATATAGACCGTGGATTTGACAGTCTTTTATTTTAATATCAGGATAACGGATTTTTAAAATCGATATCGGATAATAATGAAAATTGATGTTGTATATGCCGTGGTATCAACGGGATTATTAAGGAAGGCGGCCGCTGGCCTGGTCATGGTTATGGCGCTTTTCTCTATTGCGGGATGCGCTACTGTCGGGCATGAGTTCCCGGCCGGCCAGGTTTCGACGATCAAAATAGGCGAAACCACCCAGAACGAAATACGCTCCATTTTTGGCAATCCCTGGAGGACTGGAATCGAAGACGGCCTGAGAACCTGGACGTACGGTATCTATCATTACAGTCTGTTCGATGATGCCAGTACGGAAGATCTGCTCATTCGCTTTGACAAGCACGGCGTCGTGTCCTCATTTGTCTTCAATACGACCAAACGATCCAAATAGACCGGTCAGGGGCGCGCTGAAAGGAACCTCCCTGTCTCATCGGTTTTACAAACTATGCCTGCTGGCCGCGGACCCAATCCAAAGCCAGTGCCTCGGCTACTTTAATGCCGTCCACGGCTGCGGATAGAATGCCGCCCGCATAGCCCGCGCCTTCTCCCGCCGGATACAGACCCCGGGTATTCAGGCTCTGATAATCGGCATTGCGCTTGATGCGAATCGGTGATGAGGTTCGCGTCTCAACGCCGGTCAGCACGGCGTCGTGCATGGCAAATCCTTTTATTTTTCTATCAAATGCCGGCAAGGCTTCCCGTATCGCTTCTATGGCATAGTCGGGCAGGGCGGAGCTCAGATCGCACAAATGCACGCCCGGCGTATAGGAGGGCTGTACCGTGCCCAGCGCAACCGAAGGGCGCTTTTCCAGGAAATCGCCTACCAGTTGCCCCGGCGCTTCATAGGTGCCGCCGCCCAGTTCAAATGCCCGGGCTTCCAACCGGCGCTGGAATTCGATGCCGGCCAACGGATGACCCGGATAATCGTCAGGCGTGATGCCGACAACAATGCCGCTGTTGGCATTGCGCTCATTGCGCGAATACTGGCTCATGCCGTTGGTGACGACATGGCCGGCCTCGGACGTGGCCGCCACGACCGTACCGCCGGGACACATGCAGAAGCTGTAGACGGAGCGCCCGTTGCGGCAGTGATGGACCAGTTTGTAATCAGCGGCGCCGAGTAAAGGGTGGCCGGCATAGTTACCGAAGCGGCAGGTGTCGATCAGCGACTGGGGATGCTCTATGCGGAAGCCGACGGAAAAAGGCTTGGCCTCAATATAAACGCCGCGGTCATAAAGCATTTTGAAGGTGTCCCGCGCGCTGTGACCGACGGCCAGCACGACGTGATTGCCGAGGATCGTTTCGCCGTTGGCGAGCTTGACCCCATGAACCTGCCCGTTATCGATAATAATATCGTCCACACGGCTCTGAAAGCGTATTTCGCCGCCCAATGACTCGATGGTCGCGCGTATTTGTTCTACCATCGAAACCAGCTTGAAAGTGCCTATGTGCGGCTTGCTGACGTAGAGGATTTCGGCGGGCGCGCCGGCTTTGACGAACTCCGTCAGGACCTTCCGGCCGTAATGATTGGGGTCCTTGATCTGGGTATGAAGCTTGCCGTCGGAAAAAGTGCCGGCGCCGCCTTCGCCGAACTGTACGTTCGATTCCGGATTGAACTGGCGCTTGCGCCAGAGGCCGAACGTATCCTTCGTGCGCTCGCGCACTTCCTTGCCGCGCTCCAGGATGATCGGACGAAAACCCATCTGGGCCAGAATCAACGCCGCGAACAGTCCGCAGGGCCCGGTGCCGATCACGACCGGCCGGGTAGCCAGGTGTTCAGGCGCCCGGGCTACAAAACGGTAAGTCGTATCCGGCGTCAGGGAAACATGCGGGTCATCGTGCAGGCGCTGCAGGATGGCTTGCTCATTGTCGATTTCGACATCGAGGCTATAAATAAGGAAAATCGAACTTCGATTGCGGGCATCAATACCGCGACGAAATATCGTATAATTCACACGGTGTTCCGCGCTGAGACCGAGTCGATCGAGAATGGCGGTTTTGATCATGCTTTCCGGATGATCGAGAGGGAGTTTAAGTTCAGTGATTCTCAACATGTAATTATTCCGAGGGGGCTTTGGCTAAAGTCCGTGTATATGCCGGTCAGCTTGATGGGACGGATATATTCTACCGTAATGATATTTTTCTTGTTAGTAGCTATTCAGGCGCTTTTATTCTGTTATGCTTTTAATATTCCAAAAAGCCGGGTATAGAGTAAAACCAAACCATTTTACATTAATAAAATCCAGAACATGACTTCCGGTTTAGCAATGATCCGTACATCAAAATACCTGTTTTTAATCGGTCTTATTGCCAGCGTCTATTTTACCTCGGGTTTATTAGGCCAGATGCTTAAAGTACCGCCCAGTAACGCCGGTGCGCTGTGGCCGCCTTCCGGCATTTCGCTGGCGGCGATGCTGTTGCTGGGCAATCGGATTTGGCCCGGTATATTCATAGGCAATTTCTGCATCAGTGCCTGGGCCTTTGGCTTTAACGAGGAATCATTGCCCATTTATGCGGTAACCGGTTTTGGAGCCACGACCTGTGCGTTAGTCGGCAGCCAGCTGATAAAACGTTTCGTCGGTTTTCCGAGTCCGCTGGTCGATGATAAAAGCATTCTGCTTTTTATGCTGCTTGGAGGCCCCTTAAGCTGTCTGTTACCGGCAACGATCGCCATGATCGCCATGTATTTGAGCGGCATCATCTCGGTCTCTGAAATTCCCGTCAACTGGATCAGTTGGTGGGCCGGCGATACCATGGGCGTCCTGGTATTCACGCCGTTGATGCTGATGGCTTTCGCCCAGCCGCGGCAGATCTGGCGCAAGCGTATGGTTTCAGTCGGCGTCCCGCTGGTTTTTACGTTTGTATTAGTGATTATATTTTTCTCGTATGTCCGGGAGGCGGATCAACAACAGCGCCAGCAAAAATTCAAAAACCAGGCTATTACCTTATCGCGCGCCTTAAAAAATCGTATTTATGGCGACCTGCACGCCATTAACAGCGCCAGAACTTTTTTTATGGGGTCGAACCAGATTGAAAGCAAGGAATTTGCATTATTTACCAGGCAGGCGCTGTCTCCTTTTAAGGAGATCGATTCGCTGATGTGGATCAGCGAATCGCCGTCCGGAACCGCCAATGTCGAATTCATATCCATACTGAACAAGCGGATAACCGGCTACTCAAACGCCGGACGGGCATTTCCGGCAAATCCAAACGATCTGCTCAAGGGCGATTTTACTTCTTCCGAGTTCGGCTATGTGCTGGTCGAGGGAAATAAGCTATATCTGGTGATGCCCGTGTTTAAAGAAGCGGAAGCTGAAGAAAAACTGCGTCGGGGGATTATTTTAGCTGCCATTTCCATTGATGAACTGGTGCGCCGGGCGTTTAGCGAGCTGAATACGTCGGGCAGCTTCCTGACTGTCACCATGTCCAAAGGCCCGAAGTACGAGAAAAAAATTATATATTCCGACGCCGGTCATCAGGCGGTCAATGCTTCAGAATATTATGTGTTCCCGGTCGCCGACCAGCAGCTGCGCTTGAGTTTTGTCCACGATTCGATCCTGGAGAATTCGCGTGTTTACTGGCCCATGTGGTGGGTTTTAGTCAGCGGGCTGCTGTTCACCTGCTTGCTTGGCCTCGGGCTGTTGATACTGACCGGGCGCTATTTCCAGACTGAATCCATTATTGAAGAACGAACGGCGGCATTGCTGCAGGCAAAAAATGCCGCTGAAACCGCCAATAATGCCAAAAACCAGTTTCTGGCCAATATCAGTCATGAGCTGCGCACCCCGTTGAATGGCATATTGGGGTTTACGCAACTGTTGCAGAAAAAATCCTATTTGCCCGAGGATGTTAAAAAGCAGGTAAACATCATCAAGCAATGTAGCGATAATCTGTTAACACTGATTACCGATATCCTCGATATTTCAGCGATTGAGTCCAATAAAATCAAAATCGATATCGGCGACTTTGACTTTGAAGCACTGTTATCCAATCTGATTGAGGTTTTCAGGCTGCAAGCCGATGAAAAACAACTGGTGCTAATCGTCAACAACGAAGTCATTCCCCATCACTTGATCGGCGATGAAACCCGTATCCGGCAAATTCTTATCAATCTGCTCAGCAATGCCATTAAATACACCGATTATGGCAGTGTGACCATCACCGCGAGCTACCATGACTGCAATCTAATCGTCTCTGTTGAAGACACGGGCTGCGGCATCGCCAAAAAAGATCTGGAACAGATTTTTTCTCCCTTTGTGCAAATCAGTACCACCGATTTTGTCAGGGAAGGCGTGGGTCTTGGCTTGGCCATTACACGCGAACTGGTCGGCTTCATGGGGGGCGAAATTACCGTCGATAGCCAGCCCGGCAGAGGCAGTGTTTTTACGGTGACTTTGCCCTTGCCGGTCAGTATAAGAAATCAGTATGACGGAAGCCGGCAGCATCGGGTCGAAGTCGGCCACAATGATTGCAACCGGGTCTTGATTGCCGATGACAGCGAGATCAATTTGCTGTTACTGGCTAATATGCTTGAGCAACACGGTTGTATCGTCGACTCAGCCAAGAATGGCAAGGAAGCGCTGCAATTGATAAGCGAACAACATTATCAGATGGCGCTTATCGATCTCAACATGCCGGTCATGACCGGCCTGGAACTGGTGAAAACAATAAGAAGCCAGAACAATCCATTAATCATCGCAGCCATCAGCGCCTATGCCGATGAGAATAAAATAACAGAAGCATTGAATGCCGGGTTTGATTATTATTTAACCAAGCCGCTCGATGAAGCTTATTTACTCAAGATGTTGAAGGATATTGCGCGGCAAGAGAAGGAGAGGGATGACATCAATCCCGAAATGATTCAGAAAAGCCCTTTTCTGCCTATGTCCGGATGATATATAAAGTTCGCAAATATAAACTGGAATTTACAGACGCTTTTCAAAAAACCGCGTAACAAGAACTACAAGAGCTTGCATCATGACAACTATCAAACTATCGCTTGGCTTTATATTGATATTATTACTGTCGCCGCTAAGCCGGGCGGCGGACTGGCCGGAGTTCAATCTGGTTAAAGCCGAGCCCGCGCGGTTGCCCCGGCCGGAGACGGTAAAAATCAGCCACGACCCCGTCTACAAGTCGGCAAAGGAATACGAGGCTTATCCGTTGTCGGAAATCCTGAATAAAATCCCCATGCCGCCCTCGTCGAAACCGGATGCACTGGTGCTCGTGTTTACAGCCGCCGACGGATATAACGTGTCCATGGCTTATCAGGACGCGATGGCCGAGCAGGGCTTTATCGCTTTCAGGGATAAAGCCGTTCCCGAATCTAAAAAATGGCTGGAATTTAAGTTCGGCAAACAGACCATAACGCCCGCGCCGTTTTATCTGGTTTGGCCGAAAGAAGGCCTGGATGAATGGCGCTATCCCTGGCCGTTCCAGTTGGTTTCGCTGTCATTGCAGCCCGCCAAAGCGTATTTCGGCGCCGCGGCGCCCGCTAAAGCCGATGACCGGATCAACAACGGATTCGAATTGTTCAGCCGCTATTGCATTCGTTGCCATTCAGTCAATCTTTCCGGCGGCGACGTCGGCCCGGAACTGAATGTTCCGAAAAACATTACCGAATATTTTCAGGAACAGGCACTGCCCCAATTCATACGCAATGCGAGCGCGTATCGTGCCGGCACGAAAATGCCCACATTTGAGAACCTTATAACGCCTGATGACGCACAGGATATCGTGCATTATCTGAAGCAAATGAAGCTGGAAAAAGCGCAGTAAACTCGATGCCAAACATAAACAGGGCCATTCTTCTGCTATGCTGGCAGGGAATGGTCATGCCGACAGCCAACGCAGTTGACTGGACGGCCAGTAATATTCAATTGCTGTACGGCAATGACTTTGAATTCGGTGATGATGAAAGAACCACCGTGACCGTGGAGCATGCGCATGGCTGGCGGCATGGCACAAATTTCTTTTTCGTCGATCTTGCCGACCGCAATGATATCGGCGTTGAAATTTATGCCGAAGTTTACTCTTACCTGAGCATGAACAAGGTGACCGGTCTGGATTGGTCTGCAGGTCCGGTTAAGGATATATCCCTGATGGCCGGTTTAAACATCAGCAACAAGCCTGAGCAGGATAACTTCAAAGCCTATTTGCTGGGATTCAGCCTGGATCTGTCCAATTCCCTGTTTGATTATCTGCAGCTGGATATCGCCGCTTATAAAGACGACAGCGTCAGCAATAAATACGGCATGCAGATTACGCCTGTATGGAGCTTGCCTTTTCAAATCGCCTCGACGAAGTTCAAGTTCAGGGGCTTTACCGATTTTCGTACCGGCAATACCAATGCTACAGGTACTTTTCACATTCTCGCGCAGCCGCAACTGCTGCTGGATGTGGGCGATTTGTTCGGCTGGAAAAGCGACAAGGTTTTTGTCGGCACCGAATATTCCTACTGGCACAACAAGTTTGGCGTAAGAGGCGTCGATGAATCCGTGGTTCAAGCCATGGCGATCGGGTTTTTCTAAAAGCTCATGGATCGCCGCCACAAGCTGTAGTATTTTTCCGCAAACTGCTTTGCCGGCAGGGGATGGCTGAAATAATGGCCCTGAAAACTCGGGCACTCCTGCTGTTTCAGAAGATCGAATTGCTGCGCCGTTTCCACGCCTTCGGCAATGACGTGTAAGCCGAGGTGTTTGGCCATGCCGAGGATGGCCTGCACAATCACGGCATCATTCATATCGGTTAAAATGTCCCTGACGAAACTCCGGTCTATTTTTAATATATCGATCGGCAGTTTTTTCAGATAGGCCAGAGACGAGTAACCGGTGCCGAAATCATCCACGGCTATCGAAATCCCCAAGGCCTTTAAGGCCTTCATTTTAGAAACGGTATCGTTTAAATCATCAATCATCACGCCTTCGGTCAATTCAATACCAAGCAGATACGGCGCAATGCCGCTGCGGGTCAGGGCCAGCCGGACCTGGTCGACGAAATCAGGCTGACGGAATTGACGGGAGCTGACATTGACGGAAATATGCGGCAAATTGATGCCCGCCGTTTGCCAGGCTTTGATTTGACGGCACGCCTCCATCAGTACCCATTGACTAACCGCTAAAATCAAATTGCTTTCTTCGGCAACGGCAATAAATTCCGCTGGCTGCATCATGTTTTTGCCCGGTTGCGGCCATCGAATCAGCGCTTCCGCGCTCAATACAACGCCTTCGCTATCGACCAGCGGCTGATAGTAAAGCGCAAACTGGTTCCGCTCGACGGCAATGCGCAGATTGTTTTCCATCTTGATACGTACATCGGCCGCTTCCTGCATGCTTGGGTGATAAAAACTGATGCTATTGCGGCCGCTGGCTTTTGAACGGTACATCGCGGTATCGGCTTGTTGCAGAATGATATCGGTGCCGACATGGTTATCGGGAAACAAGGCGATGCCGATGCTCGTCGATATTTGATGCTGGTAATCATTAAGAAAAAAAGCCTGGTTTAACGCGGACCTGATTTTTTCGGCGGCCGCGATGGCATGATCCGCCGCGACCGTCAAGCTGTCCATATCGGGATGCAGCAATACCACAAACTCATCTCCGCCAAGGCGGGCCGGAGTATCCTCTTTTCTAAGCACCGAAGTCAGACGCGCCGCAACCTGTATCAGCAATTCATCTCCTACCGCATGACCCAGGGAGTCGTTCAGTAATTTAAAATGATCCAGGTCCAGAAAAATAACGGCGCCATACTTGTGATGCCTTTTGGCCACCGCCAGGGCGTGTTCGAACCGGTCCAGCAATAACCGGCGATTGGGCAAGGCCGTTAACGCGTCAAAAAAAGCCATGGTATGGATTTTGTCGGCGGCTTCTTTTTGCGCAGTGATATCCGAGAAAACGCTTATATAATGGCTGACCTCATCAAAATCGTTTTTAACGGCCGTGACCGTTTGCCATGCCGGATAAATCTCTCCATTCCTGCGCCGGTTCCATATCTCGCCTTCAAATTTGCCGGAGGTTTGCAGTTGGCGCCGGAAGTCCTCGTAAAAGGCCGGGTCATGATAGCCCGATTTCAGGATGCTGGCGCTTTGCCCTTCGACTTGTTCAGCCGAATAGCCGGTGATTTGGGTAAAAGCTTTGTTCACGCGCAGGATCCTGGCGTTCTTGTCGGTGATCATGATGCCTTGCAGACTTTCGAAAGTGGTTGCGGCCAGGCGCAATTGTTCCTCGGCTTTCTTTTGTCTGGTGATGTCGATCATGAAGCCGACTATTTCCGTAACCCTGCCGTTATCAATCATCAGGTGAACCACATCGCGCAGCCAGACGCAACGGCCGTCCGCGGCGACCATGCGATATTCAAATTCATGATTGCGAAGGTTCCGGGTTTCTTCCAGGCGATAGGCCGCCGCCGTTGCCCGGTCCTCTTTATGAAGATGCCGGCGCCAGAAATCCGCTTCATTCAGCCATCTGTCGACCGGATAACCCAGTATGCTTTCCGCCTCGTCACTGACAAACAGGAATCTGAATGACGCGGGATCCGCGCGCCAGACGATGGCCGATTGCGTTTGCACCAGTTTTCTGAATTGCTGTTCGTTGGCCGCCAGTTTTATATTGCTTTGCCTGAGTTCCTCGGTGCGCTTGTCGACTTCGGACCTGATGGTTTCGGTATGGCCGGTCAGTACCAGCAAGCCGAGGCTCATAAAGCCGGTCAATACCATGCCTACGGCAAGCATTTGCGAAACAGACCAGGAATAATGCTCACTGAGAAATTCCTTATCGGGCGCAATCTCCAGAAACCATTGCTGATCAGCCAGATTGACGGCGCCGAGGACAGTCAGGTTCAGCGGGTCGGATAAGGGCTGATTGCCACTCGATTGAAACAGGGTGGATTGCAAAGGCGCGTTTGCGCCGTCGAAAAGCTTGATGATGACATGCGGAAAATTTGCCCTGTTGATGGTCTGTCTGACAAAGTCCTCAATATTGACAACCTCGGCGACAACGCCTTTCAGCTCGGTATCGGTTTGAAACACGGGCAGTAAAACCATGAATTCGTGTTTGCCGGTCACGATTATTTCCCGGTCACCGATTGTCAACCCGTTCGCTGTTTCCGCCACGGATTTAAATTCGGCCGTCTCTTCGGTAATGGCCCGGTATTTGCTGATTAAGCGATGGCCTTCAGCATTGCCGGCGGCCTCAAGCCATTCAAGCCGCGTAATATCGGGATGCTGATTAAAGAGCGAACGTCCAAAAGTTTTAAAATCATTCTTCGATACCGGCTTCGGCAAGTCAACCGAGTCTTTGATCAGTTGCAGCGTCATCAGGTGCTGGCGCAGTCCGGTTTGCAAATCATCCCGGATAATCGTGGATTGAAGATCAATCACTTTATGCAGGTGTTCAACCTCTTTTTGCCGCGCGACTAAATAGCCGACCGCAAGCACTATGAAAATGCCGACTAACGGCACGCCCAGGGGGAGCAACCGTTGGCGCCAGATTCTATGGGAGCGATTAAAAATAATGAAAAACAGCGGGGTAAAGACGGCTATGCCGGTGCAATCGCCCAGCCACCAGGTTAAAAAGGAAAAAAACAGATCCTGTCCGATGATAACGCCGGCCAGAAATAACGAATACACGCTCAGCATGGCCGGCAACAAGGTGGCTACAGGACCCGCGAGCAGGAAAAACAGAAAAATCAGCCGGGTTGAAATCAGGCAGTTCGGAAATCCTGCGTATTTGTTGACCAGAACTTTGCCCAGCCAGGCCCTCAGCACGCTATTAAGCGGATTAAGAAACGCAACCGCCAGTTCCGGCGGCGATGCCAGTAATGCCGATATATCATAAACTTCATAATGAATCAGCCATTCAGCCGCGAATATCCCCGGCAAAACCCGGTTACCCCATAACAAAACAGCGGCCAGGCCGATGCCGGCCGGCGGCCAGATGGTCGTAGCGTAACTGGGCGGCAATGATAATGGCAGCGTCAACCGGCCGACCAGATAAAAAATGACAGTCGTCGTAATGATAGGCAGCCAACTTTTAACTAAAATCTTTACAGAGGTCATCGGTCTCATTGATAAGCGGTTGTTTAGTTTTAACAGGAACCGGTCCAGGCAGTTGCTTGGATTTAGGTTGATGCAATAAAGTGCCGTTACGCGGCGACTATTAGGAACAGGAATGCAGTAAGACCCGCGATTGAGGCATTATTTCCGTTCCTGTTCAACGACTGCATGCATGGAATGAACGATAAGACAAGTCAATCGCGCAAGTTAATAAATTCACGCTCCCTGGCACCGGTGACATCCTCAAGGCGTTGATCGCGGCTTGAATAAAAAGCCAATTGCATCCTGCTTTAGGGGTTCCGGTGCGCGGCTAATGGAATAATCAGCCGCGCATGGGTTGAATATTAAAGCTAAGGAACGTGAATTTTATAATTCCCGCAAATGACTTGTCTTTCCGTCCATCTTCGGCGTTGCGCAAACAGTTACATGGCTTGCCATGCGCCTGTTTGCGCGCCTTGAATATGAACAGAAATCCTGCCTCATTTGCGGGTCTTATTTCATTCCCATTCCTAACTTAAAAAGCAGGCGGCCAATCTGTTTTTTTATGGCCGGACGGGCAAGCTGAGATAACGTGATGACTAAACCCGTATTAAATCGGTAAAATAGCATTTTTCAATTTTTTCATCTTTCAAAAACAGAATGCGTACTACTCAATTTCCGCTCAATACCATTAAAGAAACCCCGGCCGATGCCGAAATCGCCAGTCATCAACTGATGATACGCGCCGGACTTATCCGTAAACTGGCCGCCGGTCTTTACACCTGGTTACCGTTGGGGTTGCGGGTATTGCGCAAAGTGGAAAAAATAACGCGCGAGGAAATGGAAAAAGCCGGCGCGCTGGAAGTTCTGATGCCGGCGCTTCAGCCTGCCGAGTTATGGCAGGAAACCGGCCGTTGGGAACAGTACGGCCCCGAGCTGGCGCGTTTGAAAGACCGTCACGACCGTGATTTCTGTCTCGGACCCACGCATGAGGAAATCATTACCGATCTGGCGCGCAACGAAATCAAAAGCTATAAGCAATTGCCCATCACCTATTATCAGGTGCAAACCAAATTCCGCGATGAAATCCGCCCGCGCTTCGGCATTATGCGCTCGCGCGAATTCGTCATGAAGGATGCCTATTCGTTCCATCTCGATCAGGCATCGCTGCAGGAAACCTACGAGGTCATGTATCAGGCCTACAGCAATATCTTCAACCGGCTGGGCCTGAAGTTCCGCGCCGTTATCGCCGACTCCGGCTCCATCGGCGGCGCCGTTTCGCATGAATTCCACGTGCTGGCCGATTCCGGCGAGGACGCCATCGCCTTCTCGACCGGCAGCGACTATGCCGCCAATATCGAAAAAGCCGAAGCGGTCATGCCGGCCGGATCGCGCGTTCAGCCGACGGCGGCATTAACACTGGTCGATACGCCCGATCAGCATAGCATTGAAGAGGTCAGCCGCTTTTTCAATATTTTGCCTGAGCAATGCCTGAAAACCCTGATCGTGAAAGGCGAGGAAGAAGGCACGCTGGTGGCGCTGCTGTTAAGAGGCGATCACGAGCTGAACGCGATCAAGGCGGAAAAAATCGACGGCATCGCTTCGCCACTGACTTTTGCCAGCGATGAGGAGGTTTACAGCGCCTGCCGCTGCAAGCCGGGCTCTATCGGTCCGATGGGGCTGGAGATAAAAATTATCGCCGACCGCGGTGTGGTCCTGATGTCCGATTTCGTCTGCGGCGCCAACCAGGACGGCAAGCATTATCAGGGCGTCAACTGGGAGCGCGATCTGCCTATCCCTGAGCAAATCGAAGACCTGCGCACTGTCGTCGAAGGCGATGCCAGCCCGGACGGGCAAGGCACGATCACGCTGGCGCGCGGCATTGAAGTCGGCCATATCTTCCAACTGGGCACCAAATACAGTGCCGCGATGAAAGCCGATATCATCAACGAAGCCGGTAAAAACCAGACCATGATCATGGGCTGCTACGGCATCGGCATTTCGCGCGTGGTGGCGGCGGCCATCGAGCAAAATCACGACGACAAGGGCATTATCTGGTCGGACAGCCTGGCGCCGTTCCAGGTTGCACTGTGTCCAATGAACATGCACAAATCCGAACGCCTGAAGGAAGCGACCGAAAAGCTGTATCAGGACCTGCGGCAAGCCGGCATCGACGTGTTGTTCGATGACCGTAAAGTCCGCGCCGGCTTCATGTTCTCCGATATGGAACTGATCGGCATTCCGCATCGCCTCGTGGTCAGCGACCGCGGCCTGGACGCGGGCACGGTCGAATACAAGGCCAGAACGGAGCAGGAGAGCATCGAAATACCGTTTGCGGAAGCCATCGACTTCTTAAAAGCCAGATTGAATCGATAATTGACTGGACAAGAAAAAAATTAACTGTAGGGCCGAATTCATTCGGCCCAGGCGCGGCCGGACGGAGGCAGGTTGTCCCGTCCGGCTTGAGCCGGAAGCCGTAGGGGACGCGGTGCGTGCCTTTCCAGGCTGAATTTCTGCATCCCAAGGGACGGGAATGAAATAGGGGCAAATACAGAATTAGAAAAAATTGTACGTTAACCTCTATTCGCTGATGGCATTGTCCTGGCGGTCTAGGAGACTGTCGGATTATGATTCGTCAGGATTAGTAAAGCATTGAAATAATTTGAAAAAAATTTTCCTAACAAAACGCATTTAAAAAATTTATTTTTTCAAAATCAATGCCTTATGTTTTTGTTGATTTTTAAATTCGACAGGCTCCTAGAGGCTAGTGATGTGCCAGAGATTCCATTCCACCTCCTGAACTATGAACAAGCCCGGCTTGCGCAGTGATAGTCACATGCCATTACATTATGCCCAAAATCCGGTAAGAACCTTTGGTATTCAAAATGATCGTCACCGGTGATGAGGTTTTGTTTTCCCAGTACCAGCCGTGAGGGCCTTCGAACGGCGCTGTTAAAGTACCGCTGGATCGATTGTCGGTGCTCTCTTTAAAGCTTTTGAAGTACCCGGTCTTATCGCCTTGGGGTTCGCCATGAAAATCAAAATAGAGCTTGGCCCCGTCGGTCGCCCACGAGTACTCCAGGGATGCGCCTTTTACCAGATGGAATTTATATTCCAGACCTTCACCGGCAGGCACTCGTATTTTGACCGAATCCTGCCACTGGAGCTGGGGTTGCTTTTGCGTGGTTTCAGTCGAGCCGGCAGAGGGCTTGACGGCCTGTTTCTGGTTCTGGCCGCTTGTTTCAGCCACTTGCTGCGGCAGCCTCGGACAGGTGATGGCGAGCGGCTGGCTGGCGGCTTTAGTCTGCACCGATGATAAAGCGGTCAACCCCATCATTTTTCCTAAGCCGGTCGGGTCAATGCCGTATTCGGCAGGCAGTACCGCCGTTATTAAAATAGTACTGGCCAATACCGTGGCAGAAGCCGTGGCGATGAGCAGCGATTTCAGTGAGGGAACGGAAGGATTAATGTCATTCATGAGTTTATACGTTAATTAAATAACCGGTTAACTGGTAGCCGAACAGAATCAGGCCGCCTGTCATCAACAGCGTATTGGTCGCGGTCGAAAAGGCATAAAAACTTCGGTGCCTGCGCCAGAAGTCGAGTGCAATCAGGATAAACAGCAACGCCACAAACTGGCCTATCTCCACCCCGACATTGAAGGCTAACAGGTTCTTCCATAACCCCTCTTTAGGCAAGGAAAAGTCCTGCAATTTGGTGGCCAGGCCAAAGCCATGAAACAGGCCGAATACCATCACGGCGAGTTTGGTGTTGGGCTGAAAGCCGAACAATCGGCGAAAACCCCCCAGGTTATCGAAGCCTTTGTAGACCACGGAAAGCCCAATGATGGCATCGATCAGGAACGGATTGACCGTCACGTTGCTCAGCACGCCGAACAACAGCGTCACGCTATGCCCCAAGGTGAACAGGCTGACATACAGCAGTACGTCCCGAGTGCGGAACAGAAAGAAAATCACGCCAAGCAGGAACAGCAGGTGATCGTAGCCGGTCACCATGTGTTTGGCGCCGATATACAGAAACGGCCCGATAGCGACGCCCTGGTTGGCCAGCAAAAAATGCTTGGTATTGGCATCGACGCCATGCGCCAGAACGCCGGGGCTCAGCAGAAATAACAGGAACGGCAAGCCCATAAGCCAGGCGGACCGTCGTTTTGCAAATGTCATCGTTTAAAAACCCTCTTGCAAGTGAGTGGAATAAGGTTATGGCTACAGTTTGACGCCACAGTGCTTCAGGATCAGGACCATGATGGAATAACAGCCGGCCGTCGCCGTCAGGGAAACCCCCATGCTCAGATAGAAGTTAATTCCCGCTCTAAGCAATAAAGACAAGCTGACGAAGAAAACCAGGGAAGGCATGACCAGCCAGAAAATCCCGGTTGCCAGATCCGCCACTTTCCCGGCATCGTGAGTATCGATATAAAGCCAGAACATGGCCAGCACGGAGGTGAGCGGCAGCGAGGCCAGCAAGGCGCCGATCAATGAATTGCGTTTCGATAGCTCGGCTATCGCCACGACCAACAGGCTGGTAATGACCACTTTGATGATCGTATAGATCATGTTGTGCCACCGCGATTGATTAATGCCTTCCGCATTGAACCAAAGCGTAAGTACAACCCCTTTGATTTTAGCGCTGTGTTATGTGCTTTTGCGTACATTATTATGTATATATCTTAAAACGCGACTTTCCAGCAACCGAATAAGTATGGGGTCCATTCGTTCATATTCATCAGGAATATCAAGGCAAATCATGCGCTTGCCTTTCAATAGGTTCTTGAATTTTTTCGATACCTTGTTTCTATGGCTTTTTTCCATAACAAATATGATATCAGCCCACTCAATCAAGTCACCGCTTATTGGCGTCGCCGCATCTGAATTTGTGCCGCAGCCAATTGCATTGATCCCATCATACTGTGAAAAGACTTCTTCACCTGTAGGGCTACGGAGTCTATTTTCGCTACATACAAATAATAAATTCATGAATAGCTTTTTGATGCATAACGTAAGATCAAAGGGCTCATGTTAGCGCACATGTTTTCCGCCCAGGTCTGCAATGAGAGAGTAGATGCTCTGACGGAGACTTGGTAAGAAGCTTTGATCGATATTGAACCCTCCTGACAGAACCGTAGGTATGCCATCCGGTCTTTCGCTTTCGAGCGCATAAGTACCGACAATACCGCCGAGCGACTGCATTGCCAAGTTAATCTGGATATCTGGCTCAGCACTAACAAGGACTGCGGTGCTTGATTTCTCTACCGACTCGTACATGGCACCAATCTCGTTTGCGAAACGCTCAAGATCACCCAATTGAAGCCAAGCTTCAAAGTCACCAACAAAGCCATTGGTTTCGACCAGAACTTGGACGCGGACCCAATCTTCATCGTCCACCAATTGTCTTGGACGTAGTTCAATCAGCAGGCCTTGGGCATGGAGTTTCATGCGCTCTAACGCAAAGTTGAGGGGCGCGCCGCTTTTGGGCGTGTCCCTCTCGAACGCCGTGTTAGCCTTCTAGTCGCCGTGAACACCAGCACGTTCTATACGACGTCTTTCAGCTTAATGTAAACCTCCATCTCCACATAACCATCTTTCCTCATGTCATTGAGATAGTGTTCCATTAGCGGAAAATCATCAGGTTCAAATCCACTATTTGGGAACCAATTCGAATACAGCGACATGTGAAAGCTACTAGTTCCTTCTGGTGCGCCTTTGTAGTGTGCAACAGCATATTGTCCCGGCGGGATGACTACTTTGAAAAACGGTTCCACAATCCTAGCGTCAGGACTTACGACAACAGCCGCCTCGTATTTGCACTTTTCAGTAGGCGTAATCGCCGGATTATCATGGCAGAGAGCAAAGCGCCTCTGTTTCAGATCCTCAATGCCGTAGCTGCGTGCCCATGCTATCAACTTATCCCACGTCTTGAGCAAAGACGCGGACTCATAACCTGCCGGTGACGTCAGCGCGCAGGCTACTTCTTCTTTGATTTCTACTACGTTCATATTCATAAGCATTTCCTCAAATTGTCCTGGGTTATATGTCACCCGATTGGTGACAACTTGAGGATATAAGTCATTGGGATTGAAAGCCTTTCCATACTTGCTAAATATCTTTCCAATCTTGCTGTTTTCCGTGCCTACTGGCTTTCTTGTCTGGCTCGGACTAACCCCGAAATACAATTTAAACGCTTTCGCAAAGTTAGCGCTAGAAGAGAAGCCGGTGATAATGGCAATTTCGGTGATGCTCAGCTCCTTCTTAAAAACGAGCAGGTTGGCAGCGCGCTCAAGTCGTTTACGGCCGACATAGTCATTAACCGTCTCTCCTACCAAAGCAAGAAATATTCGATGAAAGTGATAGATCGAAAAATTGCTGGCTTTTGCAATTTCCTTCAAATCAATCGGGCGGTTTAGGTTCTCATGAATGAAACGCAATGCCAGATTGACGCGCTCAACATAGCGATTACCGGTGGCCTTTCTCATTCGGGATAGATTGTTCATTTTGTCTCTGGAAGCTAACGTGATGTATACGACATAAAATGTCTAATAATCTGAGGCATATGTCGTATAACTCCAGTTGTCCATTGGTAATTAATTGATTTTATGATTATCCCTGAACTCAATGTTCCAGATTGCGACAATAAATGCGACATTCAACCAAAAACCAGCCAGTGACCTTATTGCCCTTGATCATCAGATTCTAGGCACGCAAGGAAGCCGGAGAGGTCTTCATCCGCATCCGTCAGCGCCGGCCCGAAGACGGCTTGCCGGTACCGGTTCAGTTTCAGGTGCTGGAGGCCGATTTCTGCCCGGTCAGCATGAACCAAAAAGCACCCAACGGCAACGACATCGTTTCCGGCATCGAATTCAACGCCATCGGCAAGCGCGTCGCGTATTGGATGCATAAGAAGCATCCGGCGGAGAAGGGCGGTTGGACCTATAACGAACTGACCCGGGTGCCGGCCGAGCAGATCATCCATCACTTTATTCCGCTGCGCCAGGCTAATGAATTCTTATAACGAATATTTACCGATCCTGGATCAGCCTCAGCGTTTTCTCGGGCATTTTACCGGCCGCAGCCCCTTCCTCCAGATGCAATCGTGCATCTTCATGCACGGTGGTCATGAATTTGATCAGGCGCATCTCGTGCTGCATTTTTTCTTCAAAATCCTCCGCTTCCCACATCTGGTTGAGCAGGTGTTTGGCATGATGATGAATCGTGAACGCGACGGCCTCGGGCAGATGCGTATAGCTGGCGCGGATCGATGCTTTCAACTGGTCAAGCGAGTCCAGATACTGTTTGTAATCCTTGATATCCTGTTTGCATTTGACCTTGAACATGGCCAGTTCGGCATCATGCCGGGTCTTGAGCAAGGCAATTTCATGCGCCAGCTGCTCGCTGCGTTTTTTCAGATCGGCTTCCAGCGCTTTTTCGGCCAATACCCGGGTATGCCTGAGCCTGGCTCCCTGGTCCTGATTGGCCTCTTGCCAGTCAAGATTCTCTTTTTTGACTATATGAAAAAGATTGACCAGGTTAAGCACCCAGCTTTTAAAAACACTCATGAACGCAGGACGACGGTGGCGATTTTTTGCTGCAGCTTTAACAAGGCTTCAATGTCCATCTGCTTGCGATAGCGAAGATGCTCCTGTTGCAACTGCCTGAAAGTGCTTTTGGGCAGGTTTTTCTTAATCGCCAACAGGTCTTTATGGATGGCTTTCGATAAAGACCGGATATGCTTGCGGTTGTTTGCCTTTAGCAGGTGTTTTCTGTGCAGTTCATTCAAGTATTTTATTTTCAATGTCTTGAAATGAAACAGCTGGGTAATTCGGGCCTGTTGCGCCTGAATATACAGCAATCGGCGCTGCAGGCGCTGTCCGGCTGAAAAGTAAAACAAAACGGAACGCGCGATTATGCCAGGCATGCCCAGCAATGCGGTGACGATCAGCAGGGCCAAGGCGCTTAACAACATGGCTGAGCCCAGGTGCGCGACCAATTCAGACAAACCGGGGATTTTCAGCCGCAGCAACACTGCCGCCAGAACAAAGACGGGCAATGAAGAAAGAAACAGTAGAAAAGGGATTTTGATAATCAAAAAGATCACCGGAACAAGTCAAGGGAAAGTGGATTTTGGTTTAGCGGGCGATATTGTAGCGAATTTTTCTTAAATCGCGCATATGGCAGACATAATCTCCCGATGAAATGCGAACCAGCCCGGATACGGCGCGGTTGTAAAAATAAACCCATGCCTGACAGACTGCGCCGTCATATGTGGATATGTCAGCCTGCTTTCTGATGAATTCATGCGGCTCGGGATACTTTGCCGAGCACTGTTCATAGTCGTCGAGCAGCTTAAAAAGCTCCTTTTTGTCGATGATGCGGTAGAGTTCTCCAGCCACACGGCCGCGGCAATGAGGCAGTTCGACGACGCCGGGGTAACCGTCGACCTGATAAAGCCGGCCGCGCAGGGTGCCCAGGGCGAGAAACTGGCAGTGCCGCATCATCACGTCATGCACGGGCAGTGCAAAAGCCTGCCGTAATGTGCCGTAGACAAATAGATATTCATCCGACATGGCTATTTATGATTTGACCGCGATAATGCAGGCGAAATTGAACCAGCGGAAATAGGTGTCGATATGCTTGAAGCCCGCCCGCTCCAGCAGTGCATAGTTCTCATCGAGGCGATAAGGAATCAGTACGTTTTCCAGTGCCTCGCGTTTGCGCTGGTTTTCGGCGTCGGTATAGCCGCTTTGGGATTTTTTGAATTGCAAATAATGGTCAATATACAGGCGGTTCAGCACGGAATCGTTGCCGAGGATTTTTTCCGATAAAAACAACACGCCCCCCGGCCTGAGCGCGGAATAAATATTCTTCAGCAAATGATCCCGCTCGATCGGGCGCACGAACTGCAGGGTCCAATTCATAATGATAACGTTGCACTCCGGCAGTGCGGGCAGGTGGCTCAAGTCGGCGGTCAGCAGCGACACTTTTCCGGCCTGTATTTCGTCGGCCAGTTTGGCGCGGGCTTTATCCAGCATGGGTTCGGAATTGTCATAGCCGATAAAATGCACGGTCTGCGGGCATTTCGGGTGCGTCGCGATGTGCTTGATAGTGGTACCTGTCGAACAGCCCAGGTCGCAGACGACACCTGAGTCCTCCGGCAGAAAATCCATGGTGATATCGGACTGGATGCGTTGAATCTCACTATAAAAAGGCACGCTTCTGGAGACCATATTGTCGAATACCCTGGCCACGCGCTCGTCAAACGCGAAATCTTCCGCACGGCCTGTTTGTTGAAATAATCTGTCTTCCTCTGTCATCTGTTCGGTTTTATCCTGATGTCATTTTTTCAGTATTATGCGTCAGCCGGCGAGTAATAGGCTAAAATGCCGGCAAAACGGATTGTCGTTTACTCGGTGGCGCGGGACTGAATTCAATCCGGGCTTAATGCTTGCTAAGTCCGGGTGATGAACGCATGCCGTGCTACAGCCGCTTGATTCGTCTATTTTACGCTAAATGGCCTGGTTGGTTATAGCTTCTGTAGGCAGATGCATTGCCTTACAATTTTTTCAATCCGCCGGCTTCTATTTCAATCGGGTGCCCCATGAACAATCGTCGCCTAGCTGTGAAAATGAAATGTATTTTTATATTGCTGCTGCTGATGATACTGGATATCGGCCCGATTCCAATTACAGCCGGCTTGGGATTGTTTATCGTGCTGTTCAGGCCGCTATGGTTCAAGACCTTGGTAGACACCCTTTACAGCGGTAAAAATACGCCTTGATGGCCGGAATGACTGTAGGGCATTAGTTTGAATTTCAGGCATTTCAGGCAGTCTATTAACGAAATTCGACAGCATGGGACCGGCTTATGAATCTCAATATCATCGATTATTTTAAAGAAGACATCTGGTTACAGCGCACACAACATCTTTCGCCTTTCAAGGCGGCAGTGCTGAAATCCACCAAGATCATTCTCCTGTCCGTGGAAGGGTTCGACCGTGATATGGGGCCGTTAAGAGCATCCGCCCTGACGCTTTATTCATTGCTGGCGATTGTGCCGGTTATCGCCTTGTTGTTCGGTATCGCCAAGGGTTTCGGTTATGAAAAGATATTAAAACAGCAACTGCTCGAACAAATACCCAGCCAGGACACGCTGGTACTGAAACTGATCGATTTCGCGGAAAACATGCTGGCCACGACGCAAGGCGAGGTGGTGGCCGGTATCGGTATCATCGTCTTGTTCTGGACCATCATCAAACTGATCGGCCATATCGAGCGATCATTCAATCATATCTGGAAAATAAACCAGGGCAGGACGCTGGGGCGCAAAATAAGCGATTATCTGTCGGTCATGCTGCTGGCCCCTGTTTTATTGATTGCCTCCAATGGCATTACCGTATTTCTGAAAACCCAGGTCACCTGGCTGATAGATGCCATTAATCTGCCGGACGCAGGCACCTGGCTGGTGCTTAGAGCACTGGGTTTATTACCGGTCGTCATTCTTTCCGCGCTGTTTGCCTTTACCTTTATTTTTATACCTAACCTTAAAGTGGATTATAAGGCGGGCATTATCGCCGGGGTGATTTCGGCCGTCCTGTATCATATGGCGCAATGGGCTTATCTGAGCCTGCAAATCGGTGTATCGGAATATAATGCCATCTACGGCAGTTTTGCCGCATTGCCTTTGCTTATCGTCTGGATCCAGATCGGCTGGATGATTGTCCTGTTCGGTTGCGAGATCAATTTCTATCTGCAAAATTACCGGGATTATCGAGGCAAGCACAAGATCGTCGATTTAAGCTTTTTTCTTAAAAAAATCATCGCCTTGCAGGCCATGCATTTAATCATCAAGCATTTTGTTGAGCAACAGGAGCCTTTAAGCGTTATTGAAATTGCGTCAAGACTGGCTATCCCGGCTTATGTTGTCCACAATGTTTTATCGGAACTGATGCAGAGCGAAATGATCGTTCAGGCTAAAACAGAGGATGATGCCGATGAGGTTTATCTGCCCGCCATGGATATCAATAAAATGACAATCGCTTATGTCATCAATGCGCTGGAGCAGAGAGGGCAGAATCAACTGCCGGATCTCGCTGAGGAAGAGCAATTTATGAAGGTGGTCAAGGAATTCAGGCAACTGATTGAAAACGCCGAGCAAAACCGTCTGTTAAAAGACGTTTAGCTTACAGGCGGGCCTTCTTGTGAGGCAACTCAATCTCGGTGACGGCGCCGGCTTCAGGGTCATTGAAGATACTGTCATCCAGCGCATTTTCACCGCGCGCTATGATGCAGGTGACTGTGGCGTCGCCGGTAACATTGAGTACCGTGCGCAGCATGTCCAGCACCCGGTCCACCCCCATAATCAAACCGATGCCTTCCACGGGCAATCCGACCTGATTAAATACCATGGCCAGCATGATAAGGCCGACGCCGGGCACGCCGGCCGTGCCGATCGATGCCAGCGTCGCCATGCCGATCACGGTGACATATTGGCTCAGGCTCAGGTCGATGGCATAGACGTTGGCGATAAAAACCGTCGCAACGCCCTGCATGATCGCGGTGCCGTCCATGTTGATGGTGGCGCCCAAAGGGATGGTGAAGGCGGCGATAGAGTTATCGACGCCAAGACGCTTTTCAGCGACCTGCAAATTAATCGGGATCGTGGCATTGGAACTGGCCGTGCTGAACGCGAAAATATGCGCGGAACGCATTTTTTGAATGAACATCACGGGATTCAGTTTTGCCATCAAGGCTATCAGCAAACTGAATGTGCCGAAAAAATGCAGCAGCAGGCATACGATGACTGCTGAAAAATAGCCGATCATCGGCATAACCAGACCGATGCCTTGCTCGGAAAAAGTCCTGGCCATCAGGAAAAACACACCGATCGGGGCAAAATCCATGACCAGCGTCACGACTTTCATCATGACTTCATTCAATTTTTCAGCCGATTGAGCCAATTGCCGGCCCACATCGCCGGTCATCAGCATGGCAATGGCAAACACAATGACGAAGAAAATGATTTGCAGCATGTTGCCTTCAGCAAAAGCCTGAGCGGGATTGCCAGGCACGATATTGATGAAGACCTCAGTGATAGGCGGTGCCGGCGGCGGCGTGAAGTCGGACAAGGACTGCGCGTTGGCAAAATCCTTGCCGGGACCGATCAGGGCCGCGACGCCGAGCGCCAGTGTAATCGCAATCGCGGTAGTCAGGATAAAAAGCCCTAGCGCTTTAATGCCGACCCGGCCCAGGACGCTGACATCGCCTATGCCGCAGACGCCGCAGATCAGCGAAAAAGTGACCAACGGCACGACCAGCATTTTCAGCGCATTCACGAAGGCGGCGCCGATAATATAGAACAAGCCGTTGACCAGATAAGTCTGGATAACAGCGACATCCTGGCCGAAGGCGTTGATCAGGCTGCCCGACAGCAGGCCGATGACCATCGCGATCAGGATTTTGGTGGTAATGGTGGTTTTATGCGGCATCAATAATAGCCTGTTTGATCCGGACGATCGCCTGCATGTCCAACGCCGCGGTCCGGTCGTGCAGCCGGCATAAAGCGCCTCTAAAGCCCAGATAATCCGGCCGGTAAGGCATCAGATTGGCGATGTCCGGCAGCCTGAGGGAGCCTGCAAGCCCGCACAGCAATTGCTGGACCTTGGCTTGTTCGGAAAACCGCCCGATAGTGGTTGTATTCATGACTTGAGTTAATGAGCCTTTTTGCTTGTCCATGGTATCGAGCATGACGCCTTTGAAGCCGGCGTTTTTCAGCGAGGCGATGATGGACAGATCAGGTTGGGTATCGGCGAATAATACCGCGATCAAGTCATGTTGGCCAGTTAACGCTCCTAGTTTGGCGAGTGTGCCAGGCCAGTCGCCACCGGGGAAAAAACCGATCTTTACATAATCGACGCCGGTGTCAGCCATCGCCCGGACGGCGTCGAAAACAAGCGCCGGTTGCATGGGCAGATCGCCGATCGTCGCACTGACAGGACAGCGCCCGTCGATGGCGGCCACGATCTGTCTCACGAGCCCGGTTTCCAACGCGCCCAGGGCGCCTTGCTCGGGTTGCTTCAGATCAATGATGTCCACCTGCGCGCCCAGTACTTGCTCGGCTTCGTCCAGGCTATTCACACTGGCAAGCATTCCGGTCATGCGGTCACCTTGTTTTTATGCGCGTCGATCACGGCCATCAGCCAGCCCCAGGCTTCCCGTTCCCGGTCGCCGGCGGTTTTCTCGAGGCCGATGCGCAGATAATCGATTTCGGATTCAATTTTCTCTAGCGGGAGCATGTTTAATCGGCTGATCAGGATCGCCGCTTCCAGCACCGAAAATTGGGCGCGATTAAAACCCTGAAACGGTGCGTGATTGACGCTATGAACGGTTCTGCAGAACAATTTTGGCCGGATCGGGTCTTCTTCCACGCGGACCAGTTCCACTTCGGCATGGGCCAACGCCGCATCCAGCACCCGACCGTCGATTTTCTCGGCCGGTTTTAACGGCCAGTCGCGCCGGCCGGTCAGGCAGCCCGCGAATACGCGCACGTCGTCGCAATAGTTGATCACGGCGATCCGGCGGGATAGCAGATTGTCGAGCGTCGTTGACGGGCGGAACGGCAGGATGATCAGTTCATCGACCGGCGCGCCCGTGCCTGAAGGACTTTTGGCATGAATACCCATGGGGGCGATGTGGGGAGTGCCCGAATTGTTGACGGTTGTGACTATGGTTTCTTGGATCATTATTTTTTTTGCAAGGTGGAGCCTGCCGGTTTGAAGGTGTGCAGGTCGACGGTGGGTTCGGTCGTGTTGGCGGCGCAACCCCAGGTCAGGGGCTGGTCCTGGTTGAAACGCTTGCCGAGCTGCCAGGCGATTTCGGCGCGCGCCAGTTCGACGCCCAGGTAAAAGGCGTGACCACCGTCGTTTTCAACCTGCAATGCGGGATACAGATCAAACGGATCGGTGGCGCTGTGGAAGCCGTCGCGGTTGAATATATGCAGGCCTTCGGCGCTGATCTGGACGCGGAAGCTGGGGTCGCGGATCTCGGCCGCCAGTTCTTTGATCTCTTCCAGTTGATACGGAAATGGCGAAATCTCATGCAGGGCCATCAGGCCCGGATCGATATGCTTGGGCAGCATGTTGTGCTCCTTGGCGGCGAACATGATGCGTCGCGCCAGGTCGGCTTCCTTGACCGCGCGGCAGGCATGCTTGCTGACTTCGGTGGTCAGAATGCTGTTGATGTTGAGTTCCGAGCAGATGCCCAGCAGCAGGGCGCTCATGCCCAGGGTGTCGGCGTGCGTGAGCTCGGTGATATTGCCGACACCCAGCATCATTTCAATGTCGGGGTATTTTTTCCTGACTTCGTGATAGCGCACGATCGAGGCGGTAAAGCCGAAGTGCAGGGGATCCAGGATCGGATCGACGATAAAGGCGCGGTGTTTGGCCTGCATGCCTTGAATAGCGCGGTCCAGAGACGCCAGATCTTCGTGTTTTTCCGGAATCAGAATCGGCGTCGATTCCACTTCGTCGGCGATCCAGAGGCTGCTTTCGTGCAGGCTGAGCAGATAGTCCGCGCCGGCCTTGCCGCCCCGGAGCAAATCGTCGTTTTCGAGAGAATCGAGGCTGACCGTGAAGCCCTCCTGTTTCAGCGTGCCGATGACGGCTTCCATGTGCGGAAAATCGGTGCTCGGCAGGCAGCCTATATCGATGACGTCGGCGCCGTTCTGTTGATAGTAATAAGCGCGTTTGACGACTTCTTCCACGGTAACGTGCGGCGCATCGGTAATTTCGGCGAAGATTTTGACGCTGTAGCGGTTCAGATCGATTTGCTGCGCCGCCTGGCCGAAGAATTGGGGCAAGTCTTTCAGCTCTTCGGGACCGCGCTCCACCGGCAGGCCCAAATCCTGCGATAACGCCTCCAGGTCGCCGCGGCAACGCCCCGGCACCAGAATGCGGTCGGCGCCGAAGGTATCGGTCAGGCGCCGGGCTATCATGTCGGCGGTCATCAGGGCGGCGACTTTAAGGCCCAGTTCATGCACGGTATAGGTGAATTCGGGCTGCATTTTTTCGAGAATCGCGCGCAGCTGTTTTTCCGCCAACCGGCCGGTCAGAAAGAGTATGTGTTCGCTCATTTTAAGGATTCAAGCCGTTCGTTCACTTTAAGGATCAGTTCGTCGACGCTTTCAACGACTGTCGTGTATTCGAAGGTGCGCAGCTTGGCGGTACCTTCCAGATCGATCTTGCGCGGATAAACCATGACTTTTCCGCCCGGCGCCGTCGTCTCCATTTCCGGTGCCGTATCGCAAGGATAGACAATGCTGGGCACCCGGCATTTCCCGGCCTGCGAATATAAATTGGTGACCAGGGAATCGGCGATCCCCAGCACGCACTTGGCCACCGTGTTGGACGTGGCCGGCGCCATGACAAAGGTATGATAATGGCCCTTGTAAAAATGCCCGACCGGCGGCGCCGAGGCGGCTTTATCGCGATAGACCGGCATTCTGGCACGAATTTCACTCAGATCGATGCTGTACATTTTCAGCACTTCCTCGCCGGCCTGGCTGATATATAAATCGACGTCGTCCAGGGTCAGCAGGAAATTCAGGCATTCTTCTATATAATGGCCGGAGCCGGTGATGGCCCAGGCTAAACGGGGTTTATTCATTATTCGGGGGCGGATGGATTTCGTTATAATCAATAAATTTCTCTATTATACCCGAATAAAACCACAGCAATGCGCACAGGAGCTTAAGCATGTTCGGTCATATCGACAAACCGCTCATTATGGGGATTTTAAATGTCACACCGGACAGTTTTTCCGACGGCGGCCGGTATTCGGACGTCGATGCCGCCGTCCGGCAGGCCAGGCGCATGCTGGCCGAAGGCGCCGATATTATCGATATCGGCGGCGAATCGACACGGCCGGGCTCCGAACCGGTTGCCGCCGATGAACAAATACGGCGCGTGGCGCCGGTCATTACCGCGATCAGGCAAGAGGTATCGGCCGATATTCCTATCAGTATCGATACAACCTTAAGCGAAGTCGCCAGGGCGGCCCTTAAGGCTGGCGCCGATATCATCAACGATATTTCGGCGGGCCGCGATGATGAAGCCATACTGGCGCTGGCCGCCGAAACCGGGGCGCCGATCATCCTGATGCACAGCCAGGGCGCGCCGAAAACCATGCAGGACAAGCCCTATTATGACGATGTCGTGCGGGAAGTGCTGGCTGCGCTGCACCGGCAAATCGATGCGGCACTGAAGGCCGGCATCAAAAAAGAGCGGATAGCCATCGATCCGGGCATCGGCTTCGGCAAACGCAAGCAGGACAATATCGACCTGCTGGCGCATCTTGATGCGTTTGTCGCCACCGGTTATCCGGTGCTGCTGGGCACCAGCCGCAAACGCTTCATGGGCACCATCTGCGCGGTAACGGAGCCGTCTGAACTGGTGACCGCCACCGCCGTGACCACGGCCTTGGGCATCATGGCGGGCGTACAGATGTTTCGCGTGCATGATGTCAGGGAAAACCGCCAGGCGGCGGATGTGGCTTGGGCGATCAAGCAAAGTAGAAAAAAGATCTCGAATTGACGTGACTTTTAAGCGCAATTATACTCGGTGAAGTAATAACTTGTGTAATAACTATAAGGTCGCCGTTATGTTAAAGGTCAAAATTACCGCGATTGGAAATTCCATGGGCATCGTTCTGCCCAAAGAGGCACTTAATAAACTTAATGCCGAGAAAGGCGATACGCTTTATCTTGTCGATAGCCCCGAAGGCTATAAGCTGACTCCTTATCAGCAAGACTTTGAATCCCAGATGGAAACGGCCGAAAAAATCATGAAAAAGTATCGCAATGCTTTGCATGAGCTGGCTAAATGATTGAACCGAAGTGGGTTCTGGATGAGGTTGTTATCTCTGTTCATCAAATGCTTCTGGCAGAGCATGGCGGGAGTCTGGGGATTCGGGATAAGGCGTTACTGGAATCCGCTTTAGCTAGACCGAAGCAACGGCATGACTATGAGCCTGATGCCTCGTTATTTGATTTGGCCGCCTCCTATTGCTTCGGTATCGCTAAGAATCATCCTTTTATTGATGGTAACAAGCGAGTGGCTTTTACCGTCGCAGCCATTTTTCTGGAGATCAATGGTTTTTCATTTAATGCTTCCGAGCCGGAGACGGTCATTATCATTGAGCAGTTAGCCGCGGGTGAGCTTTCCGAAGAAGAGCTTCGCCAATGGTTCAAGCGTTCTTCCATTGAAAATTTGTAGGGTGCGCAACGCGTACCATTGGTTTTTGAATGAAACCGCAACAAGACCGAAATTTTGACTCCCTGATCGAAAAATTCGAGCAAAGAATCTACGATACGCGCAAGGGCGATTGGCGGCTAAAGCTGCTCAAGGAGGACCTTGAGGTTTTTTGCAAGGATGAACCGCTGACGGTATGGGATGCCGGGTGCGGGTTTGCGCAGATCGGTCTGTGGCTGGCCGGGCAGGGACACCAGTTGACGCTGTGCGATTTGTCGGAAAAAATGCTGGCGCGGGCGCAAGGGCAGTTCGCCGATGCCGGCTTGACGGCGCGGTTTCACCATGCGGCCGCGCAAACGCTGGCGCCGCAACTGCCGCAGTTTGATCTGGTACTGTTTCATGCCGTGCTGGAATGGCTGGCCGATCCCATGCCTTCCTTACAGGTGATAGCCGATCGGGTCAAACCGGGCGGCTCGCTGTCGCTGCTGTTTTATAACCGTAATGCCATGGTCTACACCAATGCCCTGAAAGGGGAATGGCGCTGGAAGCATCTGCTGGACGGCAGTTATATGGGCAAGGGCAAGAATCTGACCCCGCCCAATCCGCAGTATCCCCATGAGGTCATCGGGCAGCTTCGGCAATGGGGGTTTAGCGTAACGGTCCATACCGGCATTCGCGTGTTCCATGACTATCTGACCCGTGCCATTCGGGAGCAAAGCGATCTGGACGAGTTGTTTGAGCTGGAATACCGCTATTGCCGGATGCCGACTTATCGCGATATGGGGCGCTATATCCATTTGCTCGCACGGCGTGACTGATTTCCTTAAAAATAGTTTAAGTTATCGACATATCCCTATAAAAAGATTTGCATTTTATTTTTCATCCTTTAGAATAGCGCGACTCAAAGTCGGGTGCTTAGCTCAGCTGGGAGAGCATCGCCCTTACAAGGCGAGGGTCGGGGGTTCGAACCCCTCAGCACCCACCAGACTTAAAATACATTCATATCGGCCGGAAGTTATACTTCGAGACGGCTTTTTTCCGAATCATTCCTTCAAGTCAAACAGTCCGCATCATTATGCGCCGGATTATTGACCCGGTTGCTGACCGGCGTCAGCCGCATATCGTGGTAAGCCGCCGACTGGTCAAAAGACAAAACATCAACCGCTTCGGATTTTTTATCCAGCCAGTCAAGGTATTGTTCGGGTCTGATGACGACGGGCATGCGGTCGTGTATCGAGGCGATTTTGGCGTCGGCGCCGGTCGTGACGATGGTGCAGGAGTAGACGGTTTCCGTCTCGTTTTCCCAGTGTTCCCAAAGACCGGCAAAAGCGAACAGTCGGTTGTCGGGATAATGGATGTGATAGGGCTGTTTGCCGGACTCGGTACGATGCCACTCATAAAAACCGGTTGCCGGAATCAGGCAACGGCGTTTGCGGTAGGCCGCTCTGAACGATGGTTTTTCTGCCAGCGTTTCGGCCCGGGCATTGATCAACCGGTTGCCGATGCCGCGGTCTTTGGACCAGGATGGAATCAGTCCCCAATGCAGGTAGACGGCTTTATTGCTACCGTCTTCCAACTGTACGACGTTGAGGATTTTTTGTCCTGGCGGAATGTTATAGTCAGGCTGATAATTAGCCAGGCGCCGCAGACTGAAATGGTCAATAATCTGCTGCTCTGTCGCGATCAATACATAACGTCCACACATAAATGCACCCGGAACTGATTCAACTGGAAAAAACTTTCGACCGTTCTATTCTATCAAGGATTCCTGATCCCTTGATTGACCGCTGCGGGGTCGAGCTATGGATCAAGCGCGACGATTTGCTGCATCCGGTTATTTCCGGCAATAAATGGCGCAAGCTCAAATATATTCTGGACCATGCGTTATCATCAGGCGCGCATACGCTGATCAGCATGGGCGGCGCCTATTCCAATCATCTGCATGCGCTGGCTTTTGTCGGGCGTGCGCTGGGAATGAAAACGATAGGACTGGTTCGCGGCGAGCGGCCGGACACGTTAAATCCGACGCTGGCCGACATGCAACACTGGGGCATGGAGCTGAGGTTCGTATCGCGTTACGATTACAGATCACTCCGGCAGTATAAAGGCTGGCAGGATTTGCCCGGCATCGGTGCCGGGCAATACTGGCTGCCGGAAGGCGGGGCACAGGCCCTGGCGTTGAAAGGCGTAATGGAACTGGCCCTGGAGATCAAGTTGTCTTACGATGTCATCTGCGCGCCCTGCGGGACCGGCGCCACGCTGGCCGGCATCATTGAAGCGGCTCCGGAGCCGGCATCGGTCATAGGCTTTGCGGCGCTGAAAAACGCGCGCTTTTTAACGGCCGATATTGAGCGGCTGCTGAGCGGGCCGCGCGCTAACTGGCAGGTCAATCTGGATTATCATTTCGGCGGATTCGCGCAAGTCACTGACGAATTGCTGGCCTTTATCGATGCTTTCGAGTTAAAAACACAAGTGCCGCTGGAGCCTGTCTATACGGGTAAGATGCTGTACGGGCTTTACGATTTGATGGCCCGGGGCTGTTTTAAACCCGGGCAGCGTATTATTGCCGTTCACACCGGCGGTCTACAGGGGAAACGGGGGTTTGACCGATGAAAAGAGTACTGGAACCTGAATTGATGGAAGTTGAAGCGCAGGTCAAGGCTTATGCCGAAGCGGACTTCGAGGCGCCGCACAGCCAGTTTATCGAGCGCTTGCGGGCCTTTGTTGATGAACCTGATTTCAGCGGTACGGCGCTGGACTTAGGATGCGGCCCCGGCGACATCAGCCGCCGTTTTGCCAGGGCGTATCCCATGTCCAGGGTGCATGCTGTCGATGGTTCGGCGGCTATGATAAATTATGGTAAGTTATCGACAGCTGATGAGCTGAGGCCGCGGATAAATTTTATCCATGGTTTGTTGCCCGCTGTAAGCTTGCCGCAAGCCAACTATGACATTATCTTCAGCAATAGCCTGCTGCATCACTTGCCTGATCCCATGGTGCTTTGGCAGGTCATTAAACACTACGCGGGACCGGGCGCGCGGATCGTGATCATGGATTTATTGCGTCCGGCGAGCATTGACGAGGCGCGGGCAATGGTGCGGGCTTATGCGGCTGATGAACCTGACGTTCTCAAACGGGATTTTTATCAATCCTTACTGGCGGCATTTCGCATGGAAGAAATCGCCGGACAAATAGCACAGGCTGGTTTGAATCTCGATATCGAGCAAATCAGCGACCGACATGTTTTTATCACAGGCGTTACATCCTGACGGCTTTAGGTATGGGTACAAAATGGACATAAACGAAACAGACGAAATAATAGATCTTCAAAAACCTGAGCTGTATATCAATCGCGAATTGAGTTTGCTGGAGTTTAATAAACGGGTTTTGGCACAGGCGAAAGATGAAAATGTGCCGTTGCTGGAACGGCTCAATTATCTGTGCATCTCCTGTTCCAATCTGGATGAGTTTTTCGAGGTCCGGGTGGCCAGTGTGTTGCAAATGGCGACCATGGATCCCAAGGCGATCGGATCGGATGGCTTGACGCCCCATGAACAGCTGGAGCAGATTGCGGTCAATGCCCATCAACTGGTCGACGAGCAGTATAGCGTTCTGAACGACATTCTGATTCCGCAGCTCTGCGAGCAGAATATTCATTTCATCCGCCGCAGCAAGTGGACGGAAGCGCAGCACAAATGGCTGGAAAATTATTTCAATGATGAATTGATGCCGATTTTAACGCCGGTGGGCCTCGATTCCGCCCATCCGTTCCCCCGCATACTCAACAAGAGCTTGAATTTTATTATTTCCCTGACCGGCAAGGATGCGTTCGGCCGCAACAGCGGCAGGGCGATTCTGCAGGCGCCGCGATCCTTGCCGCGCATCGTTAAATTGCCTGCCGAGGAAACCGGCAGCGGTCCGGCCGATTTTGTGTTTTTATCGTCGATCATCCATGCCTTTGTCAACGAATTGTTCACCGGCATGACGGTGAAGGGCTGTTACCAGTTCCGCGTGACGCGCAACAGCGACTTTTTCGTTGACGACGACGCCATAGATGATTTGCTGCTGGCCGTGGAAGGCGAACTGGCCATGCGCAATTACGGCGATGAAGTGCGGCTGGAAATCGATGCCAAGTGTCCTGAGGAAACCGTGAATTTTCTGTTGGGCCGCTTCGATATGACCCGCGACCGCCTGTACCTGGTGGATGGGCCGGTCAATCTGAACCGGCTGCAGGAAATTATTGATCTGGTTGAACGGCCCGATCTCAAGTTCGCGCCCTTCAAACCCGGTGTGCCGCCGCAACTGGCCCGCAACAAGGACATATTCGCCGCGATCAAGCGCCACGACATTCTGCTGCACCATCCCTTCGAATCGTTCTCGCCGGTCGTCGAGTTTCTGCGCCAGGCGGCTGTCGATCCGGACGTGCTGGCGATCAAACAGACGCTGTACCGCACCGGCGCGGATTCACCCATCGTCAGCGCCCTGGTCAAGGCGGCCAGGGCCGGCAAGGAAGTGACGGTCGTTATCGAACTGCGGGCGCGCTTCGATGAAAAAGCCAACATCAATCTGGCGTCCAAGCTGCAGGAAGCGGCCGTGCATGTGGTTTATGGCGTGGTTGGCTATAAAACGCATGCCAAGATGTGTCTGGTGCTGAGAAGAGAAGGCTCTCAACTGTGCAATTACGTGCACTTGGGGACCGGCAATTATCATCCTAAAACGGCGCGGATTTATACCGATTACGGCCTGTTTTCCAGCGATAAGGAATTAGGCGAGGATGTCCGGCGCGTATTTGCCCAGCTGACCAGTCTGGGTAAAGTGACCAAGCTGAATAAATTGCTGCAATCGCCGTTTACCTTGCATAGCGGACTGATCAGCAAGATCGAACGCGAAATACGCCATGCCCAAAACGGCAAGCCGGCAAAAATCATCATCAAAGTGAACGCCATTGTTGAGGAACAATCGATTCAGGCTCTTTACCGCGCGTCTCAGGCCGGGGTTGTCGTTAAATTGATCGTCAGGGGCGTCTGTTGTTTAAGGCCCGGAATCCCCGGCGTCTCCGAAAACATCGAGGTACGGTCCATTATCGGGCGTTTTCTGGAGCATGGGCGCGTATATGCATTCGAGAATGACGGTAACTGGGAAGTTTATGCCTCCAGCGCCGATTTGATGAATCGCAACATGTTCCGCCGCGTTGAAACCTGTTTCCCTGTTGAAAATAAAAGGCTGCACAACCGGATTTTGCATGACCTGGAATTGTATCTGCGGGATAACACGCAGGCCTGGATACTGCAGCCTGACGGCAGCTACCAGCGCTATACCAAAGTCGAGAATGAAGAGCCGGTACAAGCCCAGGCGATACTGCTGAATGAACTGTTGACCTAGAGGAATGACTATGCGCGAGATTGCCCAGTTAGGTGCCGAGGTGCTAAGACAAAAGGCTGAAGCGGTTGCGGATGTGCACGTCGCCGAGATTCGGCAAATCATAGCGGATATGCAGGCCACCCTGGCCGGCACGCAGGGTGTCGGCATCGCCGCGCCCCAGATCAGCGAGTCAAGACGGATCATGATTGTGGCATCAAGGCCCACGCCGCGTTATCCCCATGCGCCGCAAATGGCGCCGACGGTCATGATCAACCCTGAGTTTGAACCCTTGTCGGATCATAAGGAGAAGGATTGGGAAGGCTGCTTGAGCATTCCGGGCATACGGGCGCGGGTGCCGAGGTATCGGGAGATCCTTATCCGTTATACCGATCAGCGGGGTGAATGGCTGGAGTTACGGCTGGACGGCTTTGTCGCCCGGATTTTTCAGCACGAATACGATCATCTGGAGGGCAGGGTGTATCTGGACAGCGTTGAGGATAATCGGGATATTGTTTCCGAGAGTGAATATTTCAAGCTGATGGACATCCAAAGCCATTGAACGCATTCTGCTGCAGTCTGGAAATCCAATGCTGTCAAAAGCACAGGCTTAGCCATATTTAGTCATTCATCCAGGTAATTATTCCCAGCATCAGCATTTGTAAAGGCAAGGTTGCAATATCAAAAACAAGCGCGAGCGGTTCCTCATGATTGATGCTTGGTCTGACACGCGCCTTCCGGGATTCCGGGAAAAACAGTAGCTTGTTTGGTTTGTTTTCCACGCCTGATACGGAAACGAAAGCCATCATATCGATGTCGTCTTCGATCACTGTTGCGCTGTTTATCTCCGGGCTGGATCTTTTGATTTGATATAGCGCATGCAGTATCGATTTGTCTTTAAGATGCAGAGCCAGGAAATTCTGCTGTAGTTCAGGACAGGCGTCGATGGGTAAGTTCAGATGATCTGTGTGATCAGGAATTGACGTGCAGTATGAGAAATTGAAAGTAATAACCGGAACAGTCGATTTCCTTGATGTATTGCTGCAGTCGGAATGAATGAGAGTACTCGGTATTCTTATATATTCACCGTAAGTTTCATCGCCTACCAGATGTTTAAAATTTTTACCGGTAATATCATGTGATTCGTTGGGCCTGACCGATAGGTCAAATGAGATAGGCTTATGCTCCCGGGTCGCTGTGTTAAAGCCGGTAAAGCAGACGGTCAATAAATCGTCTTGGCTTAGAAAGGCACTGGTATTCTGTATTAAGTCGTATTGCCAGTAATTTTCCTGATTCTGCTTACCCATTGCGACAAATAATGAGGCGCAACCATTGAGTCCGATCAGAATGAATGCGGATAAAATCAAAATCTTGATATGCCGATGGCTAATGCATGCTATCAAGACTTTAATTTTTACCGGCGGCATCAGATTTGACTCATCATTTTCGCATTATTTTGAAGAGCTTTAAGTTGGGGTTTTGAAACAAGAAAGCGCTGACGAAATTTTAAACTCTGTCAGCGCTAAACGAAATACGAAGCTTAGTTAATTCTTGTGCCGAGAGTTCCGCCCGGCGTGGCATTAACGGCACAGAACTTGAATTCCGGGATTTTCGCCGCCGGATCGAGAGCCTCATTGGTAATCAGGTTGGCGCTGGCTTCGTTATAGCAGAAAGCCATGAATATGCTGCCTTTCTGGATGCCCATGTCAGCACGCGCATAAGCCGTAATCTTGCCGCGACGCGACTCGATCGTAATCAGTCCGCCGGGTTCGACGCCCAGTTTGCTGAGGTCTTCAGGATTGACGGAAACAACCGGATCCGGTTCGATCGCATCCAGTGTAGGCGAATGACGCGTCATGCTGCCGGTATGCCAGTGTTCAAGCTGACGGCCGGTAATGAAGATCAGAGGATATTCATTATCGGGCAGTTCATCGGCGTGTATGTATTTGGCCGGCACGAATTTGCCTCTTCCTGACTGAGTCGGGAAACCGTCCGTGAAAATAACCGGCTGGCCCGGATCGCCTACATGTTCCAGCGGATAAGTCAGCGAATCTTCGTTGTTCAGTCTTTCCCAGGTCATGCCGGCGATGCTGGTCATGGCCTGGCGCATTTCATTGAACACATCTTCAGGGCCAGTGTAGTTCCAGTTGCAACCCAAACGGTTGGCGATTTCCTGGATGATCCACAGATCCTGTCTGGCATCACCGGGCGGATTGACGGCCTGGCGACCCATCTGCACGCGCCGGTCGGTATTCGAGAACGTACCGGTTTTTTCATAGAACGCCGATGCCGGCAGAATCACATCCGCAAAACCGGCCGTTTCGGTCAGGAAGATATCCTGCACCACCAGATGCTCCAGGGAGGCGAACGCTTCGCGCGCATGGTTCTGGTTGGGGTCGGACATGGCCGGGTTCTCGCCTTCGATGAACATGCCGAAGACGTCCTTGTGCAGAATCGCATGGATCATTTCCACAGTCGTCAAACCGCGATCAGGGTCCAGTTCAGTGTCCCACAGTGTTTCAAATTTGGCCCGATTGGCAGGATCTTCGACAGGTTGGTAATCAGGATAAACCATCGGGATCAGACCGACATCCGACGCGCCCTGAACATTGTTCTGGCCGCGTAGCGGATGCAGACCGGTGCCGGGTCTTCCCACCTGGCCGGTCATCAAGGCCAGCGAGATCAGACAGCGTGCGTTGTCGGTGCCGTGAATATGCTGGGATACGCCCATGCCCCAGAGGATCATCGAGCCTTTTGACGTTGCATACAGTCTTGCCACTTCGCGGATCGTGTCGGCGTCTATGCCGCAGATAGGCGCCACGTGTTCCGGGCTGTAGTCTTTCAAATGCGCGCGCATTTGATCGAAGCCTTCCGTGTACTTGGCGATATACTCGTCGTTCTGCAGGTTTTCTTCGAGTATGACGTGCATGATGCCGTTAAGCAGCGCCACGTCGGTATCGGGGCGGAACTGCAGCACATGAGAGGCGTATTTGGCAATCGATGTGCGGTTCGGGTCCATCAGGATGATTTTGGTGCCCCGTGCCGCGGCGTTCTTCATGAATGTCGCGCCGACCGGATGATTAACGGTCGGGTTGGAACCGATAATGATGATGACTTCGGCCTTGCTGACATCGGAAACCGGGTTCGATACGGCGCCGGAACCCAGACATTCCAGCAGCGCGACAACCGATGAGGCATGACACAGGCGCGTGCAGTGGTCGACGTTGTTGGAGCCGAAACCGGTACGCACCAGTTTCTGGAACAGATACGCTTCCTCGTTGCTGCCTTTGGCCGACCCCAAACCGGCCAGGGCTTTTTTGCCTTTCTCATCGCGGATCTTTTTCAGGCCGTTAGCGGCAAAATCCAGCGCTTCTTCCCAGGTAGCTTCCCTGAACACGCGGTCGATCTCGCTGGGATCGAGCAAGTCAGTGGTTTTGGCCACGCCTTCACGACGGATCAAGGGCTTGGTGAGACGCAGCGGGTTGTCGGTGTAGTTAAAACCGAAGCGGCCTTTAACGCAGAGGCGGAAATGGTTGGTGTAACCGTCGCGACCCTCCGTATACAGGATCTTGTTGTCCTTGACATGGTATCGGATCAGACAGCCGACGCCGCAGTAAGGGCAGGTTGAGTCGACGGTTTTATCGGCGACCTCGAGACCGACATTGTTGGCCGGCATCAGGGCGCCGGTAGGGCAGGCCTGCACGCATTCTCCGCAGGCCACGCAGCTGCTGGCGCCCATGGGATCGGCGATATCGAAGACGATTTCGGAGCGGGCGCCGCGGTTGGCGTAACCGATGACGTCATTCATCTGCTCTTCGCGGCAGGCGCGCACGCAGCGGGTGCACTGAATGCAGGCGTCCAGATTGACGGCCATGGCCGGATGCGACAGGTCGGCTGCAGGCTGGGCGCGGCCGGGGAAGCGCGGCGCGCCGACTTGCATTTTTTCCGCCCAGATATCCAACTCGGAATCCAGTTTATACGGGGAATTGCCCTGGTCAGGCATGTCGGACTTCAACAGTTCCAGCACCATTTTCTGCGATCTGACGGCGCGCTCGCTTTTCGACTGAACTTGCATGTCTTCTGTCGGCATGCGGCAGCATGAAGGCGCAAGCGTTCTCTCGCCGGCGACTTCCACCACGCAGGCACGGCAGTTGCCGTCAGGACGATAGCCTTCCTTGTAGCACAGATGCGGGATTTCCTTGCCGTGCCGTTTGGCTACCTGCAGGATGGTTTCGTCTTGAAATGCTGACACGGATTCGCCGTCCAGCGTGAAATTAACCGTGGGTTTGTTGATATATTCGGGATTTGCAGCCATGAGTGACTCTCTAAACTTAAGCAGTATTTATTTCAATTCATCAGGAAAATATTTCATCACGCAGCGCAGCGGATTAGGAGCCGCCTGGCCCAGGCCACAGATGGAGGCGTCCACCATGACCGATGACAATTCTTCCAGTAAACTGGCATCCCAGTTCTTTTCCTGCATTAATGTTGCCGCTTTGGAGGTGCCGACCCGGCAAGGGGTGCATTGTCCGCATGATTCCTCTTCGAAGAATTTCATGGCGTTCAAGGCCAGTTCGCGGGCACTGTCCTGGTTGGAGAAGATCACGACCGCGGCCGAACCGATGAAGCAGCCGTATTGGTTGAGCGTATCGAAATCCAGCGGAATGTCGCCCATCGATGCGGGCAGAATGCCGCCCGATGCGCCGCCCGGGAAGTAGCCGTAAAATTCGTGGCCTTCCTGCATGCCGCCGCAATATTCGTCGATCAGTTCGCGTACGGTGATGCCGGCCGGGGCCAGGTGCACGCCTGGTTTGTTGACGCGGCCCGAGACGGAAAACGAGCGCAGGCCTTTGCGTTCATGGCGACCGAACGAGGAGAACCATTCAGGACCTTTCTCGACAATGTCTCTGACCCAGTAGCAGGTTTCCATGTTGTGTTCCAGCGTAGGGCGACCGAACAAGCCGACTTCGGCCAGGAACGGCGGCCTTAACCGCGGCATGCCGCGCTTGCCTTCGATGGATTCGACCATGGCCGATTCCTCGCCGCAGATATAAGCGCCGGCGCCGCGGCGCAGATGGATAGGCGGCAGTTTTTGCGCTTTGGAAGGCGGATTGTGTTGCAGGTTGGCGATTTCCTGGGTCAGAATTTCTCGGCAGCCGGCATACTCGTCGCGCAGATAGACGTAGATTTCATCACAGCCGACGGTCAGGGCCGCGATAACCATGCCTTCGAGGAAACGGTGCGGGTCTTTTTCCAGGTAGTGGCGGTCCTTGAATGTGCCCGGTTCGCCTTCGTCGATGTTGACGGCCATCAGGCGCGGGCCTTTAAAACCCTTGACGATGCGCCATTTCCTGCCGGCCGGAAAACCCGCGCCGCCCAGACCGCGCAGGCCGGAGCTTTCCATTTTTTCGATAATGCTTTCGGCGCTGATCTCGCCTTCGAGGACGCCTTTCAGCGTTTGATAGCCGCCTTCGGCTGTGTAGCGTTCCAGGCTGATGTAATCGGTGACTTTAGCTTTGACAGCGTTATTTTCAACCGCTTCGAAGACGGCAGGCGCGGTTGCCTGATCTATCGGATTCTGGCCGACTACGGCGACAGGAGCGTGCTGGCAACGGCCGACGCAGGGGACTTTCTGGACCCGGACTTTATCTCCCAGGCCACTTTCCAGGGCATGCAGCAAATCATGAGCGCCGGCCATGTCGCAGGCCAGGGATTCGCAAACGCGGACGGTCAATGATGGAGGCGGGGTCTGGCCTTCTTTAACGACATCGAAATGATGGTAGAAAGAAGCTACTTCGTAAACCTCGGCAGTAGAAAGATTCATCTCATGGGCAAGTGCGACGAGATGTTTAGAGGGAATGTGGTGATAATGATCCTGAATTTTATGCAAATGTTCGATCAATAAGTCTCTTTGGCGGGATTCATCGCCCAGGAGGTTTCTTACCTCTTCCAAGGATGCCAGATCCACTGCATGGCCTTTCGGGCCTTTGCGTTTTTTAGTGGTGATTTGTTCTGGCGATATCTTTATAACTGCCACACGTATTTCCTCCAGGTTATCCGGTAAATTAGAGCTTAGAGCCAAATTTATTTGATTTAGTTCGGCTCAAGGAATAGGTTTGCAATCATGCCTCGGGCACACGGCAAAAAATATTACGCACTTTAACGTAGCTGTAATATTTCTATCAAGTCATCATTTATTAGGGTAAACATCAAAAACGGTGATATTATCAAATACTAATGTTCGTATCCTCCCTTGAATGCGCGTCATTATAAAATACTTGAGCAAAATTATCAGGAAATTGCGTTGAATCCCAATCATTTACTTACTTTCGCCGTCGTTGCCCGTTTCAGAAGCATCACGCTGGCCGCGCAACATCTGCATCTGGGGCAGCCTGCTGTCTCGGGGCAGTTAAAGTTGCTGCAAGGCGCGGTCGGAGAGGCGTTATACGAGCGTAAAGGTCATCATATCGAATTGACGCCCGCAGGCAAGGGCTTATTGGAATATGCCCAGAAGATGGACACCGATTACAATCAGGCAATCGATTATGTGCGCTGTTTGCAACAGATCAACACCGGTTTTCTGCGCTTGGGTTCCACGACCACGATCGCGAGTTTTTATCTGCCTCGGCACGTTGTGCAATTGCAGACGCTGTATCCGGGTGTTCAGGTTTTCATGAAAACCTGGGATAGCGCGGAAATCATTCGCAATCTGGGTGATCTGGATCTGGGGTTTATCGAAGGGCCGGTTGACGAGGGTGAGTTGCCGGGCAATTATGTCGTCATTCCCTGGCAGAATGATGAAATCGTGTTGGTGCTGCCGGAAGATCATTGCCTGGCGCAGACCTATCCCGAGAGTGTGCCTCTGGACGTTTTTACCGAGTATCCGGTGATCTGGCGCGAGCCCGGTTCGGGTGCCAGGGATGTCATCGAACAGGCCTTGGCGGCGGCCGGTATCGTCGCGCCTGTCAGCATCGAAGTGACCGGGGTTTCGGGCATTAAAGAGTCGGTCAGGGCTGGTCTGGGTATCGGCTTTTCTTCTTTTCAGGCGTTGCGCAATGAGGCTAAAGGCCTGGTGGCACGGCGCATCAATCCGCCGGATGGCTTGATCTGGCATTTGAATATTATCGCGCCCAAGCAGGTTCTTCAGTCCCGGGTGGCCAAGGCATTTCTGGAATTATGCCTTGGCTGAGTTAGTTTCAGGTTTTTTATTCGAGGTAAGTGATGAGGTTGCTGTTTGCTTTAATTCTGTCGCTGGCTAGCGGTTCCATGTCGGCCGCGCCGGTACTGTCGGTGACGGAAGTCGCACCGGGCGTGTACGTGCATTTGGGCGTGCATGAATTGCCCGATACAAAAAATCATGGCGCTATCGCCAATATCGGGTTTATCGTCGGCGAGCGCTGTGTGGCGGTTATTGATACGGGGGGCAATCCGCGGCAGGGCAAATCCCTGAAACTGGCGATCGAACATACGACATCCAAGCCGGTTTGCTATGTCATCAATACGCACGTCCACCCGGATCATATCTACGGCAATACGGCTTTCAAAGCGCCCGGGGTTCAGTTCGTCGGCCACCAGAAACTGGCCAGGGCCATGGCGACACGAGGCCTTTATTATATCGACAAGGCGGCCGACCAGCTCGATGTCAAACTAACCGCCGACGATATTATTCCGCCGGATATAGCCGTTAAGGATCATCTGGACCTCGATCTGGGCGGGCGTACACTGAAGTTGACCGCCCATCGCGCGGCCCACACCGATAATGACCTGACCGTTTATGACGAGCGGACCGATACGCTGTGGATATCCGATTTATTGTTTATCGAGCACTTGCCCGTGATAGACGGCAGTCTGAAAGGCTGGCTGGCCGAGCTCAAAACATTGGAAAGCCATGCTTATAAAACCGTGATACCGGGCCACGGGCCGATAGTCACGGATTGGCCGAAAAGCATGCAGCCTGAAAAAGCCTATCTGGAAATGCTGCTGACGGAAATCAGGGACATGATCAAGCAAGGCAAATACATGGAAGAAGCCGTGGAAACCGTCGGTTATTCGGCCAGGGGACAATGGCGGTTGTTTGACGAGTTTCACCGTAAGAACGTCACGACCGCCTTTGCCGAGCTGGAATGGGAAAATTGAATTTATGTCGCCGGCAGGGCTGAGCAGTTGCCGGCGATTTCTTTAACGATTGGAGCTTTAATAACATGAAGATAGAAACAATTAAATCCTGGATTTTGGTTCTGTTGCTGGCGCCGGCTCTGGCTTTGGCCGCCAACGATGACGCCGACTGGACCAACAAGTTGAAAGATCAGTATTTTGCCGGCAAATCGATTGAGGAATCCAGTGATGTCATCGAAATCGATGCGCCGTACCGGGCCGAGGATCCGGCTCTGGTGCCCATAAAGATCGTCAGCAAGGTGCCTCAGACCCGGGACAGCTACATCAAAAAAATTCTGGTGCTGGTTGATAAAAACCCGTTTCCGTTTGTCGGCGAGTTTGAATTCACGCCGGAAAGCGGCAAGGCCGATCTGGCAATGCGGATCCGCGTCAATACCTACAGCAACATCCGTGCGATCGCCGAAATGAATGACGGCCGACTGATCATGACCAAGAAGTTCGTCAAAGCCAGCGGCGGCTGCTCGGCACCGATAGGCGCCGATCTCGACGCGGCCATGCAGCGTTTAGGCAAAATGAAATTCAGGCTCGATGACGGCGCTAAAATCGGCGAACCGACCCAGGCGCAGTTATTGATCAGCCACCCGAATATTACCGGCATGCAAATGGACCAGGTCACGCGGTTTGTGAAAAAGTCCCATTTCATCAAGGAAATGCGGATTTCTTTCAATGACAAGCCGATCCTGACCGCCAAAACCGATATCGCGATCAGCGCCGACCCTAATTTCCGGTTTTATTTTGTGCCGGACAAAGCCGGTGTGTTGAAGGCCGAGGTTGCCGACACCTCATGTGAAAGCCCGACCAGTCGCGACGCCTGCACGGCCGGTAACAGTTTTAGTGAAACCTATACGCTCAATCCCTGATTTTGAGCTATTGGTGGATTGTTGATTAACCACGAAGGACACGGAGTTCACGAAGAAACTCATGTAAAGAAACTTCATGGACTCCGTGCTCTTCGTGGTGTTATGTCAAGTTAACTGCAGTGCGGCCAGTCATCGCCGCTTGACCCCGCTATTTGACGAAACAGCTTTTTTCAGCGTATTTCTCGGCTTCCTTAAGCCGTTGGCGCAGATCCTTGCCTCGGGCCGGATCGCGGAAAGCGCCGCCGCTCTCGCCGGGCATTTTTTGCAGGTATGTAACGGTTTGCGCGGCTTCGTATTCCTCGAATGTCAGTTTCTCGGCAATTTTATCGATTTTACAGCCGCAGGCGTATTGGGTGATGTAATTCAGGCCGCCGTGCTTGGCTACGCAGTTCAGAACATACTCGACGCGATCCCGCGTGGGAAAATCATTGACCCTAGGCGCCTGTTCGGCCGCAGCCGGCTCGTCGGCTTTTTCCTGTGCCGTGGTGCAGGCGGTTATGGCGGCGAGTAAGGCAATGGTTAAAATTGAGTTTATATAGTTACGTTTCATTGAGGTAATCTTATTCCCATAAGTCAGTAAGTGAAAAAGTATGCTCGGCGAAAGGAGCGATGGCGATTGATTCGTTGTCGGCGTGCGCGCCCGTCAACAGCCAGTGCCCATCATGCAGTTCATACGCTTCCAGTGTTCGCAGAACCGGGTCGATCAGCCATAGATGATTGATGCCCAGTTCCGCATAGATCGGCATTTTAACAATTCTGTCAATGCGTGTGGTCGTCGGCGACAGTATTTCGCAAATCCAGTCAGGAGGTGTTTTAAAACATGCCGTTTTTGGCAGTGCCGGCATCCGCTGACGGCGCCAGCCGACCAGGTCCGGGACAAGTACATGCGAATCCAGGTGGCATACGGGTTCGTCAATAATCCACCAGCCGCCAGCCCCGTCCTGGCCTTGTTGAAAGGACGAAACCAGTTCAGCACTCAGTGATGAAGAAGCCAAAGCGTATCGGGTCGCGGATTTTGGGCGCATTTCCAGACGGCCGTGAATGATTTCACCGACCATGTTTTCCGGCAGGTCGATGATATCCTGGTAGCTGGCTTGCTTGTTGACCGTCTTTGTCATAATGTTCTATTGGCTTATTGCTCAACGGCAAAATCAACAATTTGTTTTAATAACGTGTTCATTTCAGTCGAGAATTGGTTCAGTTCCGGGTTCTCCGTGCCAGTAGGCAATAAATGCGTTGATACGATGGTTTTGTCCCGGAAAGTATACATGACCACATTGCAGGGCATGTGCCTGACTGAATGCGGGGACATTAACAACAGGGTCTTCGCGTGCGTTAAATTGCAGAACTGGATGGTGTCGTAATCGGGAAAATCCTTGGTGCCCCGATCGCGTATGACTTTGCCGATGCGGCTGTGCCCGGTTATTCTGAAATTGTTCTCGGCGATCGCGACTTCCAGTTCAGCCAGGACCTCATCATAGGGTTTGCTTGTTTCCACCTGGTAATACGGGATAAACTCGCCCGGCGGTTGCGGTGCGCATCCGGTAATCAATAACAGGCAACTGAAGGCAACGAATTGTCGGATCATCTACAGGTCACATCATTCAAGATTAAACAAGCTTAGCATTATGAACAGTCAAACAAAAGTAACAGGCGTTATTCTCGCCGGTGGTCTGGCCCGGCGCATGAATAACCAGGACAAAGGATTGGTGAACTTCAAAGGCCGGCCGATGATCAGCTATGCCATTGCCGCGCTGTCGCCCATGGTTGATCAGCTGATCATCAATGCTAATCGTAACATGGAGCAGTACCGCCAGTTTGGCCTGCCCGTCGTTGCCGATCAAACCGACAGTTTCGACGGACCTCTGGCGGGGGTGTTGACGGCTATGATTTATGCCAATGCCGACGTACTGGTTGTCATGCCGTGCGATTCGCCGCTGGTTACGACTGAACATTTAGAAAAACTGCTGTCAACGCGCGCCGAACAAAATGCCGACGTGGCCGTCGCCTTTGATGGCGAGCGCCTGCATCCGGTTTTTCTGGCTATCAAGAGCACGCTGAAAAACAGCCTTGAAGCCTACCTGGCCAGCGGCCAGCGTAAAATCGATCTGTGGCTGGAGCGGCAGAATATGGTGAAAGCGGACTTCAGCGATACGCCCGAGATCTTTATGAACATCAATACCATGAATGAATTGACCGCGCTGGAGGCCGACGATAATGACTGAATCCTATCAGCCGTCAATGACCGACGCGGGCCTGAGTTTTTCCAGGCCGGCGGTTGCCATCGATGAACACGGCGAGTCGAGAGAGATTGAACTGGTCGGCGAGCGGGCGCTGACGATTTATGTCGACAAACAGGAAATCGTCACGCTGATGACCATTGGCACGCATCCCGAGTTGCTGACATTGGGCTACCTGAAAAACCAGGGTTTTTTCGAAGACATCCGGGAAATCAAGGTAGTGCAGGTGGATTGGGAGACTGAGGCGGTAGCCGTGGTCACTGACCACAGACACAGCGATTTTTCCGAGCAGATGGCGCAACGTACCGTCACAACCGGGTGCGGGCAGGGTACCGTATTCGGCCGTCTGATGGAAAAATTAAAACGGATCAGAGTGCCGGAAAGCTCAATCAGGCAATCGACCCTCTACGGCATGCTCGATAGCCTAAGGCAGTACAACGAGATTTACAAGAAGGCCGGCGCCGTCCACGGCTGCGCCCTGTGCAGCGGCAGCCATATCGATTTTTTTGTCGAAGACGTCGGTCGGCATAATGCCGTCGATGCCATCGCCGGCTATATGTGGCTGAACGGGATTTCCGGCGAAAACAAGATTTTTTATACCACCGGGCGCCTGACCTCGGAAATGGTGATCAAGGTTTCGCAAATGGGCGTGCCGGTTTTATTGTCGCGTTCCGGCGCCACGCAGATGGGTTTGGAAATGGCCCGGCAATCGGGCGTTACCCTGATCTCCAGAGCCAAAGGCAAGCATTTTCTGGTTTTGAACGGCGCTGAAAACATCGAGTTTGATGCCGTAAAAGCCGACTGATGCTATTGGCTGTCGATGTTGACTATCGGGACGCCCATGCGTTCATTGCCGGCATTGCTTTTGAAAACTGGCAGGATGCCAGTGAACAAAACGTGTTCAGAAGCCAGCTCGGAAACATTAAGGCGTACAGGCCCGGGCAGTTTTATCGCAGGGAGCTGCCTTGCATACTGAAACTCATTGAAGAGCACCAAATCGTGCCCGATGCCATTATCATCGATGGCTTTGTTTATCTGGACGGTAAATCAAGACCGGGCCTGGGCAAATATCTGTATGACGCCTTGCAGGAAAAAATCAGCGTGTTGGGCGTCGCTAAAAAGCCATTTAGAGGCATAGCCAGGGAATGCGAACTCTACAGAGGGGCGAGTAAAAAGCCGCTCTATGTCACCAGTGCCGGCATGCCGCTTACAGACGCCAAACAGCACATTAGATCCATGCACGGCCCGTACAGGATACCGACGCTGCTGAAGAAAGTGGATCAGCTATGCAAAACCATGCCGTAGCGAAAAGGCCGGTAAGGTACGCGGAAATCCCAAAACAGCTTTGTCTTCGGCGCTCATCGCAATCGGTGCAGACGGACGAATTTGTTTTCGGCGGTCAGTTCCATTTCAAAATAGCCGTTGATGCCCTGGCGGGTCAGAAACGGCTGAATATTGCCGGCGGGAAAAGCGATTCTTCTGCCGTCGTCGGCAAGCACGGAAATGTTTTTGGCAAGACCTTGATAAACCTTAAGGCATTGCTCGCGGGAAAGGCTGAGGGAAAAGCGGATGAACTGGTGTTGAGGCATGGGCTCAGCAAAGCCGGGCAGCGGACTGCCCGGCTTGTGGATGGATTAATGTTGGCTTTGCAGGGCGGCAATGCGCTCTTCCAGCGGAGGATGGCTCATGAACAGTTTTCGCACGCCGCCGCCGTTGATGCCGAAAGCCGCAAACTGGCCGGGCAGGTCTTCGGCTTGTCCGCGCTGCAGGGCGCGCAGCGCGCCGATCATTTTTTGGCGCCCGGCCAGGTTGGCGCCGCCGGCGTCGGCTCTGAATTCCCTGTAGCGAGAGAACCACATGACCAGCATCGTGGCCAGAAAGCCCAGGGCAATTTGCGCAACCATCTGCACGATGAAATAAGCCGGTCCGTACCCCTCTTCGGTTTTGAACACCGTGCGGTCGACCACATGGCCGATCACGGTGGCGAAAAAGTAAACGAAGGTGTTTACCACGCCCTGCATCAACGCCATCGTCACCATATCGCCATTGGCGACATGGCTGATTTCGTGGCCGACGACCGCTTCCACCTCATCGGCATTCATGTTTTGCAGCAGGCCGGTGCTGACAGCGACCAGGGCACTGTTTTTGTTCATGCCCGTAGCAAAGGCATTCGGTTCCGGGGTCTGGAAAATACCGACTTCCGGCATGCCGATGCCGGCTTGTTGCGCCAATTTGGCAACGGTATCGACCAGCCATTGCTCGGTCCGGTTCTGCGGAGATTCGATTACGTGCACGCCCATCGCATTTTTAGCGGACCATTTGGAGATGATCAGTGAAATTATTGAACCTGTCATGCCGATGACTGCCGAAATGATCAACAAGGCGTTCAGGTTAAGATCCACGCCCTGAGCATCCAGCATGCCGCTTAAACCCAGGACATTGAACACGATACTGATGACAACCAGTATCGCCACGTTGGTAGCAAGGAAAAGAAGAATACGCATCATAATTTATGACCTGTAAGTATGGGAAATTTTCCAAGGATATGGGTATGAATCAAATTAATTCAATAGCGTTCCGCGGTGATAATATAAAAATTTATTTATGGAGGGCATCGTCATGTTTTTTAACAAAATAATAGTGTCCGGCCTGCTGCTGTTCAGTGCCGTTCCGGCTTTTTCACAACCGGGCCGGCATCAGGATGTCATCGAGCAATTGCAGTTGCCGGCCGGATTTCATATTTCTGTTTTTGCCGACAATGTCCCCAATGCCCGGTCGCTGGCATTAGGCGATAACGGCACGGTCTTTGTCGGTACGATGCGCCAGGGCGCTGTTTATGCCGTGCAGGATACCAATGGCGACGGTGTCGCCGACAAACGGCATGTCATCGCCAGGGATTTATATATGCCCAATGGCGTGGCCTATAAGGATGGCGCGCTTTATGTGGCGGAAGTCAATCGCATCATTCGTTTCGATGACATCAACAAGCGCCTGAATAATCCCCCCAAGCCGGTCACGGTCTACGATAAATTGCCCTCGGATCAGCATCACGGCTGGAAATACCTGCGCTTTGGACCTGACAACAAACTCTATACAGCGGTCGGCGCGCCTTGTAATATCTGTAACCCTGAAAAAGAGATCTACGCCTCGCTGGTGCGGCTGAATCCAGATGGCAGCGACTTTGAGATTATCGGCCGCGGCATCCGGAATACCGTCGGTTTTGACTGGGAGCCGGTTTCGAAAACCTTGTATTTTTCAGAAAACGGCCGCGACTACATGGGCGATGACAGGCCGCCCGACGAAATCAACCAATGGTCTGTTAAAGGCGAACATTTCGGCTATCCGTATTGCCATGGCGGCGATATACCGGATCCCGAGTTTGCCGGCGACAGAAAATGCCGGGAATTCACGGCGCCGGTCTGGAAAATCAAAGCGCATATGGCGGCTCTGGGCATGCGTTTTTATCAGGGCGATCTGTTTCCGGCCGACTTTAAAAACCAGTTGTTCGTCGCCCAGCACGGTTCCTGGAATCGCAGCAAGCCGCATGGCTATCGCGTGGTGCTGATAAAATTCAGGGAGGGCAAGCCGGTCTCGGAAGCACCGTTTGTCAGCGGTTGGCTGACCAAAGAAGACAAGGTGCTCGGGCGCCCCGTGGATGTACTGGAAATGCCGGATGGCAGTGTCTTGATCAGCGATGATGAGCTGGGCGTCATCTATCGAGTGAACTATAAAAAATAACCCGTATCAGGTAAACGGAATGAAAAAACAATTTGAGATTATTGACAGGGAAGTTGGTTACCAGGGATTCTTCCGGCTGGAAAAATACCGCTTGAAACATACCTTGTTCGCCGGCGGCTGGAGCGCCGAGATAGAGCGCGAGCTGTTCATGCGCGGCAATTGCGTCGCGGTTTTGTTATACGACCCTGATGCCGATAAAGTCGTCTTGATCGAGCAGTTCCGGGTAGGCAGCCTTATGCGCCCCGAGAAAGCCTGGATGCTGGAAATTGTCGCCGGCGCCATGGAGGAGGGCGAGACGGCCGAGGAAGTCGCTTACCGCGAGTCGATGGAAGAAGCCGGTTGTGAAATTCAGGAATTGATGGTCATTAATGAATTCTATACCACGCCGGGCGGTTCTTCCGAATGGATCACCCTGTTTTGCGGCAAGGTCGACAGTACCCATGTCGGCGGTATTCATGGCCTGGATCATGAGCACGAGGATATTATGGTGCGCGCCGTGCATTTTGACGAGGTCTATCAGATGCTGGAGGACCGATTGATTGAATCCGCCATTCCCATTGTTGCCATTCAGTGGCTGGCTTTGCACAGAGAGCAGCTTAGGCAGAAGTGGGTCAAATAATTTTACACCTGATGTGCTTGGTAAAAGCTGTTAATAATCAAGTAAATAAGGGTTGTAAGCGGGGTGGTTGCCCGTGCATGAGGCGCAACGTGAGATCGGGTTGCCAAATCAGGTCTTGTAGCTAAAAGTATATATAATCAAAGAACTAAATAATCTTTGTCAGGCGATATATGAGCTTAAGTGTCGGTAAATTTTACACTTACCGATAAGCGGTCGGCAGGGTTCAGCCTCAACATTATAGAAAATAAGGCAATTACAGTTCTGGCACGCAACATGCTCTAAATCAATCTCGTGCAACACAGAGTGGAGAGTGGCATGAGTTGGAACACAGTAATGATCGTCGTACTGCTAACCCTTTGTTCTTTTTGGGCGCAAGCAGCCAAGGTTGACCATAAGGCGGCAAGTATCCGAAAAATGGCTGTAGCCTACGAGCATGGCCGCGGCGTTAAAAAAGATTACAGAAAAGCTTTCAAGTATTACTGCCGGGCCGCCTACAGGGGCGATGCGATCGCGTCCTATCATCTCGGCTTCATGTATTTTTACGGGCGCGGCGTGCCGCGCGACCTGTCGCTTTCAATGTATTGGTTCCGCCAATCCGCCGACAAAGGGGATGCTTATTCCCAGCGCATGGTAAAACACCATAAACATGTCAAGCCCGTTTACGACTCGGCCTGTGACCCGGAGTCGAGGGTGGCGCGCCGGCCGTATGCCAGCCATGCCAAGCGCAAAATTGTCGAGTCCTGGGTTAATAAAATAGCACCGGCATACGGCATCGATCCCAAGTTGGTACTGGCTGTCATCCAGGCTGAATCAGCCTTCAATCCCAGGGCTTTATCCAATAAAAACGCTCAGGGACTGATGCAACTGATCCCGGCGACGGCTGAACGCTTCGGCGTCAGGGATGCCTGGAATCCGGTTCAGAATATCAAAGGCGGCACGGCCTATCTTAACTGGCTGATCCACCATTTCTCCGGCAATGTAGAGCTGGTATTGGCCGCCTATAACGCGGGCGAAGGCGCGGTCGAACGCTACCATGGCGTGCCGCCTTATGAAGAAACCCAAAATTATGTCAAACGTATCCTGTCCCGGTATAAGAAAAGAATGCATCCGATACCCGTAAGGCAAGTCGGCAAACCGCTTCCGTTGCATCAGGCCGTCGTTCAGGACAGGCCGGCGGCTGATGGTTGATTAGGAACGTGAATTTTATAACGCCCGCAATTGACTTGTCTTTCTGTCCCTCTTCGGCGTTGCCTACAGGGATGTAGGTAAGGAGCGTGAGCAGGAGCGGAAGCTTTGCGCAAACAGTTACATAGCTTGCTATGCGCCTGTTTGCGCGCCTCGGCAACTGCTCCATGCGTCGCCTAAAGCGCCTACTGTTGGTGCTCTACCTCCTGCATCCATGCAGTCGTTGAACAGGAACAGAAATCCTGCCTCAATCGCGGGTCTTATTTCATTCCCGTTCCTTAGTTTAACTCGGCCAGCGCCAGGGAGAGTTCGCGGCTGAATTCGGCGAGCAGCGCGCTCAATGCCTTGACCGTGCCGGCATGCGAGGTGTCAGCGAGCGGCTGTTCGATTTTGGAGCGGCCATGGGTCAGGATTTGGTGGTTTTGTTCATTCATGATGGCCCAACCGGCTTCCAGGTTGGCGGATTGACCGGGCCGCGTATCGAACCGGACTACATCGATAATCACGCGATAGTCGACCGAGCCGAATGCGCCCCAGGGATAGGAGCGAACGATATCGGCCGGCAGCAGCAGGGAAAGATTATGCGTTAATACCCGGGTCATGTCGTCTTTTAACGGCGCGGCCCATTGGTGAAACGCGGCGATTTCTATGGTGTTGGCCGGGGTGCGGGTCACTATTTTCTGGCGGTCTATCAGGGCCGGGATGGAGAGGGGGCCAACGCCGATCAGCTGTTTTTTGACTGCGCCTGTTGTCGCTGGCGCGGACTCGTCTAACGGTTCCAACACATAAAACTGCGTCGGCGGCGTCGACGCGCAGCCCGACAGCAGCAGACTGGCAACGATTATCCATTTTGAAAATTGCATGCGTGTTTATTCCTCTTCTTTACCGCGAATCAATGAATCCGGATGCTGTTCGAGATAATCGGACAGTTGTTTGACCGATTTCGCCGTTTGGGTCAGCTCCCGGAGCAGTTGTTCCAGTTCGTAGTGGGTCGTGGAGCCGGGCTCAAAGGTGTTTAACACTTGCTGGGCCGAACTGATCGTATTGTCGGCATGCCCCAGCGTGCCTTTCGCTGAATGGAGCATGTCGGTCGCCGCGTTGGACGTGCCCTGCAATGATACCAGCGTGGCGTCGATGTCCTGGCTCAGTTTGTCCAATGGCAGTTTGGCAACCTTGTCCATGATGATATTGGCCGCATGGGTAAACTGGTCCAGGGAACTGGCCGTGGTCGGAAACTGGGGGTAAGGCGTCGTGTTGGCGCTCAGGATAACTTCAGTGTCCGGATAAAAATCCAGGTCGACCAGCAGCTGCCCGGTCAGCAGGCTGCCCGTTTGTAATTGCGCACGCAAGCCTTTATCGATCAGCCTTTCGAGCATCGATTTATCGCTGACGCCGGCCTGGTTGTTCACTTTCTTTATGCGATCCGGCTCCAGTTCCACGATGACCGGCACACGAATTTCCGCTGTTTTTTTGTCCAATTCCAGGCGGATGCTGGTGACCTTGCCGATCGGGATGCCGCGCAAATGCACCGGTGCACCTTCGGTCAGGCCGCGTAGTGAGCCCTGGAAATACATGACATATTTCAAGGTATGGGCGTAGACCGTCTGGGTCGATTGCTCATAGGTATCGTATAACTGAAAAAGCGTGTTTTCAGGCTGGATGTCGGCGGCTGTATCATGAGCCGATGCCCGAAAAGCGATGCCGCCGCTTAACAGCGAGATCAGCGGCCCGGTTCTGACTTTAAAGCCATTGACGCCGGCCGATAAATCGACGCCGCTGTCTATCCAGAAGCGGGTGTTTTTCCTGACAAACTGGTCGTAAGGGGCGTTAATGAAGATCGTCAAATGTATGGCATTGGCCTCGGCGGACAACTCATGGCTGAGCACTTCACCGACGATAATGCCGTGGAAATTAATTGGCGTGCCGGGGCGCATCGAACCCAGGTTGCTGGTTTCCAATATGAATTGCGTGCCTTCGACATCGGTTTTCAACGGCGGCGGCGCAATGAGGCCGGTAAAATGCTCCTGCTTGCGGCCATCGCCGGGCTTTATGCCGATATAGGGGCCCGATAGCAAGGTGCCGAGACCCGAAACGCCGCCCAGGCCGACTTGCGGGCGCACGACCCAGAAACTGGTGTTTTCCTTCAGGTAACCGGCGGCCGTACTGTTCATCCGGGCTGTCACGCGAATGGTCTTGTTGTCGTCGTTAATGGAAATGGCCGTCACTTTGCCGACCTCGACATCCAGGTAGCGGATCTTGGTTTTATCGACTTCCAGTCCTTCCGCCGTCGGGAAGGTGATGGTGATGACCGGACCTTTTTCCATGCTGGCTTTATAGATCAGCCAACCGCTGACCAGCAGCGCAATGATGGGCAAGAACCAGACCAGCGGCAATTCGGATTTTTGATGGAGCGCTACGTCTGCGGCGTCGTAAGAGTCGTTGAAATTGTTCATACTTAGCGTTGGTTGTCCCAGATAAGGCGTGGATCGAAACTTTTGGCCGCAAACATTGTGAGAACCACGACGGCGGCGAAGGCTGTGGCCGCGGGCCCGGCAATAACGCGGGCAATGCCGCCCAGATCGACCAGGGAAACAAGGATGGAAATCATGAAAATATCGAGCATGGACCAGCGGCCGACAAAGGCGATAATGCGGTACATGACCGTCCATTTGTGGGCGTCGACCTGCCAGCGGTAATGCACGCACAGCAGTAATAAGGCGATGCCCAGCAGTTTCAGCAGCGGCACCAGAATACTGGCAACCAGGACCAGTATCGCGATCGGCAGCATGTCGCCTTTAATCAGTTCAATAATGCCGCCGATGATCGTATGCGGTTCGCCGGCGGTTAATTGCGTGACCGTCATGATAGGGTAAAGGTTGGCCGGAATGTAAAGCAGGAATGCGCTAATGAGTAGGGCCAGTGTGCGCTGCAGGCTGTTCGCCTGTCGCGCATGCAGCGGGCTGCCGCAAAGCCGGCAATGCCGGGGACGGTTTGCCGCCGGGATTTTTGTTAAACAGCCGCAATCATGACAGCGGACAAACCCTTGTGCCAGCGCGTTCATTTCAGTTTTCATGGCGATGGTTATGCTGCAATTGCTCGATGCGGCGCCAGAACAGGTAAGGATCCAGACAACTGGCCAGCAGGGCGTTTACGATCAATAAGGCAATAAAGGCATACAAACCGAAGCCGAACCGGAGATCAGCCATCGATGCCAGCTTAACGCAGGCGACGATAATGCCCAGCATATAAACCTCGAGCATGGCCCATTCTTCAAGGTGTTGCAACCAGCGCATCCAGTAGGGTAAATACCGGTTGGGCCGCCGAAAATAAAGATGGCCGCTGACCAGCACGGATAAAACAATATTGATCAGAGGGACCAGAATGCTGGATAAAAACACCAGTATGGCGATCGCCCACATGTCTTCCCGGTATAACGTCAACACGCCGGACCATAATGTACCGTCGCGGGTATTGCCCAACACTTTGATGCCGACCAGCGGCAACAAATTGGCCGGCAGGATCAGTATCAAGCCGGTGAGGGACAAGGCAAACGTGCGGGCAACGCTTTGCTTGCGCGGACGCTGGAGCAGATAGCCGCAGCGGGGGCAGCGCGCCTTGTCGCCGACAGCAGGCCGGGCCGGGTTGAGCAATAAATCACATTCGGCGCAGGCATCAAGTTCAATTCTACTCATGGTCCAACTGTTGTTATGCGGGTAAATTGAGTTATAGCAGAGGTCTCGTTCATTAAAATATACCATGAACCTTAAGCGGACATGAGCAAATAAAAACCTGCCCGGACGCTCAGCAGGGCGTCAGCGGTAAGGATGGTCGGGAGGTCTGGCGGGATTGGCTTAAGAGGCAAAACGCCCGGCCTGGATACCCTGGCCGGGCGTCGGGAATATTATTGCAAAATTACCACTGGGATTCGCCGGTTTCCGGGTCGTACATTTCATGGACGATTTTCTTGCGGTTGGCAATCAGTTCCTCAATGCCGGGTGAATTGCTCATGGCGCGTGAAATCGCCAGTTTCATGGCTTCATAATTGGTGCGGTATAAATCCTTGCGATCCAGATCCGGGTCCGTTGCACATTCAGGTGCAATCCAGATCATCGCGATAATACACAAATCATTGGCCTGATCGGCCGGAATCACACCGTCTATCACACTATCCAGCACCGCATCGGCGACGGCGGATTGCACGGGGCCGCCGAATAAATTCACATAGGCACTGGATTTGATCGTGACTTTCGGAACCATGATGGTGGCGGGGCGTACCTGCTGGTTGCAGGCGCGAATGGCGAACATGCGCGTATGGCCTTCGGTTTGCCCCATCAGATTGGCGAAGGCATGCCCCGCGGGGCCTTTGACATCGCCTATGAGTATTTCAGGCATGGCGTCCGTGCCTTGGCCTTCGCTGGAAAATACCGTCGCTTCGCCGGTTCTGAACCAAATTTTATCTGACATTGAGAAGCCCCAAAATAAGTGAAAGAGACAGGCATTCTATGATGGATAAAGCGCGGCGGGCAATAGTAGAGGATGATGAAAAATAAATGCCTGCGGGCAGGGCAGGCAGCAAGAACGGTTGTGATAAACTAAATCGGTTCGCCACCCTGATTTGACTGTTTTCTGGAATATCATTGTTAGCCATGTTATCAAAATTATTGCCCGTTATTTCCACAACGGTATTGTATGCGTTGTATTACCTGATCAGTGTCTTCAAGTTCGATGTGCAGATCCACTTTAAGGCGGTGCCGTACGATTATCTTCTGCAAATTATTATCGCCTATCTGCTTTTTGCCTTCTCAAAACGCCTGTGGATTTTTTTGGTGATCCAGTCCCTGGTGATGGGTATATTGTATGTTGGTAATGCCATAAAAATATCCTTTTTCGGCGGCCCGATCATGCCGGATGATATTTATGCATTACGTTCCCTGTTGCTGATTCTTGACGGATGGCGGTTTTTTGCCGCGGCTGTGCCGTTGGCCGCCATTGCCAGCCTGTTGCTGTACAACTTCAGCATGCGCCACTGGAGTTCCTATCTCGCCAGTCTGGTCGTGCTTTTGTTCAGCATTACCCTGGTTTATGAACCGACCTCAATCGTCAAACCGCTCGATCAGTTTTTTGGCAATTCGGTATGGGATCAGCGCTCCAATTATTTATGGCATGGCGCGACCGTTTACACCATTCAGGAGAGTGCGCGCCGGTTCGCCGACGCCGATGTGACGCCCGATCAGGACCGGGCACAGGAATCGGCCGAAAACCTGCTGGCGGCTGTGCCGAAGAAAGTCGGCGGGCCTGCATTTACGCCGCGCAACGTGCATATTGTCTTGCTGGAGTCTTTCTGGGATCCGAATGAATTAAAGAAAGCCCGGTACCAACAAAATCCCCTTGCGCCGGAATTTCGTAAACTTTGGAAAAAAGCCGGTTACTCTCATGCCATGGCGCCGGTGTTCGGCGGTTATACCGCCAATTCGGAATTTGAAGTCCTGTGCGGATTCCCGGTCGTCAAGGATAATGTCAAATTCGAGCGCCGGCTCTTGAACGATGTCCCCTGCCTGCCGCATATTCTTGGCGAAAACGGTTACAAAACCATGGCCTCTCACCCTAATGTGCCGGTCTTCTGGAATCGCGTGAATGCTTATCGGCGCATCGGTTTCCAGACCTACTGGTCGCTGCAGGATTTTGTCAAGGACGACATGAACCGCGAGTTTCTGTCCGATGTCTCGCTGTACCGGCAGGTCATGGAGAAAATCCAGCCGGCGCTGGATGCGCATCAGCCGATTCTGGATTACATCGTGACCTATTTCGGCCATTGGAATTACCCTTTGAGCGAAAGCCGGCCCAATAAGATAACGTCACCCTCGCCGGTCGAGGAAGTATCGGGCTATGCCAATACGGTCTATTACAAGTCCCGCGAAATGATGGATTTCATTAATGAAATGCGCAAACGCGACCCGGACGGCATCATCGTGCTGTTTGGCGACCACCTGCCTTTCCTGGGCGAGAATTTTGCCGGCTATGTCGATTCAGGCGTGCTGGCGGCCAATCGCAGCGACTTTACGGCGGAAATGTTCAAGTTCTATGTCAGCACGCCGATGCTGATCATCGATGGCAAACGCGGGCCGATCAAATTCGGCAGCATGCCACTTTATCAGGTGCCTAAAATGATACTTAACCTGTTGAATTTCAATGAGCCGACGATCATGGATTACACCGATTCCATGCCTGATATGCGGGTGCGGCCATTGCCCGGCCTGCATTTCAATCTGACTGGAGACCAGAAAGTGGATCTGTGCAAGGAACCGCCGTACTCGGCGGGCTGCCGGGCATCAGCCAGATGGCTGCATGATGTGCTCACGGTCAGCAATGACTTGTTCATGGGCCGCCAGTTTACCCGGCCCAGGCATCTGCCCAGGGAGCCGGCAGCGCCTGAACCGGTCACCGCCGAGATCATCGCCCGGCAGGAAGCCGGGGGCAGCAAGGCGAAATAAGACACAGGGGCAGGCCGATCCGCCGACTGCCGCTTGATTTTTCCGGAGAAAATGCATGAAAAAATATGTCACCGCGACTGTTCTCAGTCTCGCAATGATGCTTTCAACTCCCGGTTTTGCCGGGCAGATCAATGTGCCGCTGCAGATCGATTACGGTTTGATTGAAAAAGCGCTGAATACCCAGTTGTATAAAGACGAAGGCCATTCCGCCAAGCTTTGGAATGACCGTCAAGGTTGTAGTTTTCTAAAGTTTTCCAACCCTCAGGTCAGCGGTCAAAATGGTCAGGTGCGCTTGCTGAATGACGTTCAGGCCCGGTTAGGGACCGGATTCGGCGGGCAGTGCGTGACCATGCTGGATTGGGACGGCATCCTGGAGACTTTCCAGCAGCCGACCCTTAACGCCGAACAGTCGGTCGTGACTTTCCCCATTACCCGAGCCAATGCCTACGACCGCGAAGGCCGCCAACTGGCGATCGACAAATTGCAGGACTTGATCAGGCGCGTCGCCGAGCCCAAACTGGCAGCGGTGAAAGTGGATCTGAATGAATCCCGGGTTGAAATCCAGCAAACGCTGGCCAGATTTTTACCGAAGCAGAATGCCGCGCAATTTCAGGACATGCTGGACACGCTGAAATTCAGCCATATTCAGGCTCAGGATAACGGCATTAATGTTAATCTCGCCTTTAATGCGCCGGCTCAAATGGCGGCAGTCAAACAAGCGCCGGTCCAGGCCCTCAACGAAGCGGAGCAGCAACAATGGGCGGCCGCCTGGCAGCAATGGGATGAGTTTCTGACTGCGGCGATCAAACAGGCCTCCGACGATACCCAGTCGCAAGAGCTGCGTGATACCTTAATGGAAATTCTGCTCGATTCGAGGGCCGCTTTCCAGGCCGGCCTGAAAGGCCAGGATAGCAGCGGCGCGGATCCGGTCCGGGTATTTTTTACCGAGACCTGGGTGCGCCTGGCGCCCGTCCTGAAAACCATCGCCAGGGAAGTGCCCGGCATGCAGGGCATGCAATATTTGACCTTCATAGCCGCCACCGATGTCATGTATGAACTTGAGAGTCTGGGCGCGCCGTTCGGCCTGGAGATTTCCACTGACGGCTTGCGCAGGCTGGCGCGCATGCTGATAGCCGGCAGACAGGAGCGCATGGAGTCGAAGCCGATGCGTTGACGCCGGCTATCATGAGGCAAAATATGAATACGCATGAACAAAGGCACCGAAACGCGCATCTGGGCGACAAAACGCTGTTCAGCGGCGGGCGTTTGCTGCGTTTGCATCAGGCGGTTTATGATCTTTGCTGGCTGCTTAATCGCGGTTATGCCCGGCCTTCGGCCATCAAACTGGTAGGCGATCACTATCAGCTGCTTAAACGCCAGCGCCTGGCCATTGCCAGGGCGGCCTGTTCGGATGCCAGCCGGGAATTAAGATCCGGCAAGTGTCTGCCGGTCGAGGCTGTCAAGGACCGGCAATTGGTTATTGACGGGTTTAACCTGATCATTACGATAGAGACTCTCATGGCGGGCGGTGTCGTGCTGCGCTGCCGGGATGGTTGTATCCGCGATATTGCCGGCATCCACGGCACTTATCGGCAGGTCAATGAAACCGGCAAGGCGATCGCGCTTATCGGCGGAGTGCTCGAATCTTTCAGTCCGGAAAACGTGCTGTGGCTTTTCGACAGGCCCGTTTCCAACAGCGGGCGTCTGGCGGTCCTGGTGCGCGAAATCGCTCAGGAGCAGGGCTGGAGCTGGCAGACCGCGTTAATTGATAACCCCGACCAATTCATCATTCGCGCCGAGCAAGTGGCGATTACGTCCGATTCGGCCGTCCTGGACGCGGTAGAGCAGTGGGTCAATCTGGGCGCCTACATCGTCTCTCATTTTTTTCCTGCCGCCTGGGTGATCGATTTTTCCAATAGCAACGGCCCGGTCTGATACGACTTTTGGAGAGTAACCGGTCAATAAGGGCGGTTTTTGATATGAAGCCGATACAGGACCGGCGAGAGAAAGATTTCAACCAGAAAAAAGATCAGGGCAATCGCTAAAATATCCAGCCATCCCAGGCCCAGTTGCGTCCGCAACAACAGCGCAGGCATGACGGATTCGGGGATGGTATCAACGCCGCGAACCCGGCTGCTTTCGGCATGGCCTCGCCGGCGTTTGATAAAACTGGCCAACAGGTCGCCCGACATGGTCGCCAGGCCGAATAAGGCGCCCTCTTGCGCGGACAGCCCCAGGACCGGGGCAATGAGCGAGGCGGCGATGACCGCAATGACGATGCCGCGCCAGGTTTTGCTGTAACCGAACAGCGGATAGCCGTCGCCTAACGTCAGTCCCATATCCACCGGCCAGCTGAACCGGGCTTTAAACCAGCGGCGAGCTAAAACCGGCGCGCCGTTGGCGGCCAGCAGCAGCATAACGGTCCGGCCGATACAGATCAGGCATGGTTCGATATTCGTCATAAACAATTCCGAAATCGATGATTATAGGTTTCCGACCATTTTTTTTGAACAACTCTCAAAACCGGACTATCCAAATTCAAAAAATCCGGTTCCTTTGGCTCCCCGGCATCGGCCGGCAAAACCGACGTTATTCAGTCAGGTTCTTTGGTGAAACCTTTCGGGAGATTGACGATGAAACTCTACTACGCTCCAGGTGCCTGTTCGCTGTCGCCTCATATTGTGTTATGCGAGGCGGAACTGCCGTTTGAACTCATTAAAGTTGATTTGCAGGAAAAGAAGACGGAAACCGGCGAGGATTTCCGCACTGTGAACCCTAACGGCTATGTGCCGGTACTGGTGCTCGATGACGGGCGCCAACTGACGGAAGGGCCCGCTATCATTCAATACATCGCCGATCAGGCGCCCGGGAAGCGATTGGCGCCGGAAGCCGGTACGTTCGAGCGTTACAATTTGCAGCAATGGCTGAATTTTATTTCCACCGAATTGCACAAGACTTATTCGCCGCTGTTCAATGCCAACATGCCCGCGGAGGCCAAGGCACTGTTTCGGGGAACACTGGCATCCCGTTTTCAATGGGTGGCGGATCAGGTTGCCTCGCAACCTTATCTTCTGGGCAGTGATTTTACCGTCGCGGACGCTTATTTATTTGTCATGCTGCGCTGGGGAAAACTGATGGCGATCGATATTTCACGCTGGCCGCCCCTGGTACAATACCAGAACAAGATCGCCGATCGCCCCGCGGTAAAAAGGGCGCTACAGGAAGAAGGGCTTGGCGCCGGCTAGGCCGTGATGAACCGGACGGACATGAAGGGAAGGGGGCTGGTGCGCTTCGCCGACTGCCGGCACCGGTCTGTCAGTTATTTTTGATAATAAATTTGCAGGAACAGTCATTACGCGCCATGCACTCGGTTTGTTCGATCGGCCGGTTCAGTAACGCGGACATCAAGGCCCGGTCGAATTCACACAGTTCCGGAAATTGCTGGGCAAGATCGTGATAAACGCAATTGAAGGCACGTATGCTCGGCGTCGGGGCGTTCTGCTCCTCCGTTGCGTGATAGCCTAGCGCCTGCATGGTCTCAACCAGTGCGGTGATCCTGTCCCCCGGTTCCTTATCGTTGAATTGCGCCATCAGCGTTTGCGCGAACTTGGCGCCAAGCCTTGCCATGTAACGCCCGAAAGCTTCATCGCCCATTTCCGCCTTGAGTTCCGCCAGCATTAAATTACAGAACCAGGCATATTGTTTGGGAAACCGGTTGATGCCTTTTTCCGTCAGGACATAATTTCTGGATGGCCGCCCGCCGGTGATTTTGAAAGTGTCTTTTTTTATGAGATCGCTACTTTCGAGGCTGACCACATGTTGATTGACGGCATTTCTAGAGATATTCAGCGCTGAGGCGATTTCATCAAGGCTCATGCCTCGCCTTGCGTTCAGCAGCAGTTTTAATATCTGATCTTGGCGCGAGCTTGTTCCGTCAGTCATGGGTATTTCTTGCTGTCATTGCGATTAACTTTAATAAATATTCAAAAGTTATCAATCAACTGAAGATGATAAGGATGGAAAAATTATAGTGTATGCAATCCCCTTTTGTCATATAAATATTGCAAAAGTTAAGTATCGATACTAAACTAATTTTCGGGCACTAATGCCCTCCCATAACTATTTAATAATAATTTTTAAAGGTACTTAACGATGAGTGAAACACCTACACTGACACTTTATGATCAACTCGGTGGCGAAGCGGCTGTCAATGCAGCGGTCGATATTTTTTACCGCAAGGTTTTAAGCGATCATCGGATTAACCGCTTTTTTGACAATACCGATATGGAACAGCAAGCGGCAAAGCAAAAAGCTTTTTTAACGATGGCTTTTGGCGGCCCTAATAACTACAACGGCACCGATATGCGCAATGCGCATGCCAGACTGGTCAAGATGGGCCTGGATAATTCGCATTTTGATGCGGTGATGGAACATCTAAGTGGAACTTTACAGGAATTGAATGTTCCACAGGAATTGATCGCGCAAGTTGCCGCAATTGCGGAAAGTACGCGCAGTGACGTTCTGGGTAAATAGTTAAAGAAAGCTTGGGTATTGGCCATGAAGAAAATATCGCTAGGTGATCAAGTCAGTTTTTGTTATGAGGGCGAAACCGTTCTTGACGCCTTGTTGCGCGATAATATCGACATTCCGAACAGTTGCAAGCAAGGGGCTTGCCAAAGCTGCATGGTGCGCAGCCTGGATGTTGAGCCGCCAGTGGCCGCGCAAAGCGGCCTGAAAGATGTATTGCGCAAGCAGAAGCATTTTCTGGCCTGCCTGTGTTATCCGGAACAAGACATGGCCATTACCCTAAGCCAACAGCCGGAGTTCTTTACCGAGGGCACGGTGATGGAAAAACGACCGCTGAATCAGGAAACCCTGTTGTTGACGGTCGAATGCAAGGAACCACTGGATTTTTATGCCGGCCAATTCGTCAATCTCAAACGCGTAGACGGCCTGATGCGCAGCTATTCAATCGCAAACAGCCGGCTGCACGACAAAAAATTAACCTTTCATATCCGCCGCCTGGCGGGCGGACGATTCAGTGAATGGGTTCATCAGGAACTGCTGGTCGGTGATAAAATCGCCGTTTCGGACCCGCAGGGGCTTTGCTATTATCTGCCTACCCGGTTCGAACAAAACATGCTGTTGATCGGTACGGGCAGCGGCCTTGCACCGTTAGCGGGCATCATAACCGAAGCATTGCAACAGGGGCATACCGGAGATATTCATCTATTTCATGGCAGCCGTGAAATGGATGGGCTTTACTGGATTGAAGAAATGCTGGAACTGGAACGGCAATATCCGAATTTCCATTACACGCCCTGCGTATCGCGCGGCGACTCGCCCGAAGGCGTGGCGGTAGGCCGTGCCAATGATATCGCCTTGAGCCGGCTGCCTGATTTGAAAGGCTGGCGAGTCTTTCTGTGCGGGCACCCGGAAATGGTCAACGAGACAAAAAGACAGGCCTATCTTAACGGCGCGAGCCTGAAAGACATTTATGCGGATGCCTTTCATGTGGCATCCACTTCGCTTGATTGAGCCGATCGTCCATGAAGGCGCGGCCTCAATAGATAAATTTCTTGTATTTAGCCGGGTGGCGATAGTGTGTTGCAGCTGAGTTTTGCTTTTTAGTGTCGCAGGGCTTAGAGGTTTTGCTTGTTTCCCGCCGAGATGGACAGTAAGCTGTAAAAAATTGTAGGGGTGAATTCATTCGCCCATAATCATCTCTTTCAACCGGCCATGATTGAACCCGTTGCTTTAAAAGACTTCTTTATCACGTTCTTTTCCTCGGCGTTGATCATTCTGGCCGGCGCCGCTTATGCGCTGCTGTTCGCCTGGTCCAAAATCAACTCACATACCGGTATCAAAATAGGGGCTCTGGCGGCTTATGCCGTGCTGGTTGCGTCAGTGCTCGAACTGACACGGGCTGCGCAATTTCAGGGTTATTGGCTGATTATTTCCGTGGCGATGGTGATCGGCTATTTCTTTGCACCGATCGGTATCTGGCATCTGTGCCTTAAAACGCATGGCCATCCTGATGATACCTCAATAAAAACAAAAATACAGGAGGATGAGCAATGAACGAAACACCGCTATGGGCTTCGGAATCATTCTGGAAAAAAACCGCCATTTGGGTCACCGCCGGATCGTTTGTGATTCTGATCGTATTGACGATGGATTCGTTGAGTCAGACCACGGCGGGCGGCAAGCGGGTGCCGCCTTATTCGGTCATCAACAAGAAAATCGACTACCGGTTCAACAAGGAACTCAATAAATCAGTGCCGGTCATCGGCGGAGATGAGTTTTTATTCGGCAAGCAGCTGAGCGAACAGGAAGCCGAGCAGCTGGTCGATCTCGGCAAGAAAACCGCTCAGAGCAGAAACTGCATGAATTGCCATACCATTCTGGGCAACGGCGCTTATTACGCGCCTGACCTGACCAAGGCCTGGCTGGATCAGGGCTGGCTCTCGAAGGAGTTGCGCGAGGATCTGATGGTCAAGTTTCTGATGAATCCCGAGAGCAATGCCCGTACCTTCGGCAGCAACCGCAAAATGCCCAATCTGGGCATCACCGAGCAGGAAGCGGAAGGCCTGGTCGCGTTTTTAAAATGGATGTCCAGTATTGATACCAACGGTTTTCCGTATAACTTCAAGACCATCGAAGCGGAGGAATGATCATGAGTACGCCCCAATTAGACAACGTCATTCCCAAACCGGCTTCGGTCCTGGATAAGGCGCGAATTTACCGGGACAAGTTCAAAGCCTGGGTAAACCTCGACAGCAGCAATCTGACCGCCGGACAACAACTGGCCGTCAAATATTTCACCGTAGCGGTCATTTTGTTTGTCGCCCAGATACTGTTCGGTCTGCTGTCGGCCCTGCAGTTCATCTATCCCGGTTTTCTGTACGGCATTCTGGATTTCAACGTCAACCGCATGGTGCACATCAACGCCATGATCGTATGGATGCTGTACGGCTTCATCGGCTCTATTTACTGGCTGATCGAAGACGAAAGCGGCACCGAAATCGTTGGCTTGAAATGGGCCAATATCGCCTTCTGGGTGCTGACCGGCGCCGTCACGCTCGTGGTGCTGGTTTACCTGTTTGTGCAGGTCGGACCGGGCAAGGATTCCAGCCTCTGGTTCATCAACGAGGGCCGCGAGTATATCGAGGCGCCACGCTGGGCCGATCTCGGCATTACGGCGGTGATGCTGGTGTTCTTCTACAATGTGGTGGCGACGTTCAGCAAGGGTAACTGGTCCGGCATCGCCGGGGTTCTGGTCCTGGACCTGATTGCGCTGGTGGGGCTTTATCTGGCCGGCATGTTTTACATGACCAATATTACCCATGATCAGTACTGGTGGTGGTGGGTGATTCACCTGTGGGTCGAGGCGACCTGGGAAGTGCTGGTCGGCGTGATCATGGCCTGGTCGCTGATGAAACTTCTGGGCGTCCGGCGCAAGATCGTGCAGACCTGGCTGTATATCGAAGTCGCGCTGATGTTCGGTTCCGGCATCCTGGGGCTCGGCCATCATTACTTCTGGATCGGAATGCCCGAATACTGGCTGTCGGTAGGCGGCTTTTTCTCGGCGCTGGAGCCGATTCCGCTGGTCGCGATGGTCGTGCATGCCATTTACGATTCCGGGGTGCACGCATTCAAAACGGTCAATCATCCGGCGCTGGCCTGGGTCATCGCCCACGCCTTCGGTAATTTTTTCGGCGCCGGCGTCTGGGGCTTTATGCATACATTGCCCCAGATCAACCTGTACACGCACGGCACGCAGTGGTCCGCATCGCACGGGCATCTGTCATTCTTCGGCGCTTACGCCACGATCAATATCGCCTTCTTTTATCTGGCGATCCAGCAGTGGCGAGGCAATGTCTGGATGGCCGCCGGCACCCGGCATGCCTGGCGCTGGAAATGGGCCTTGGGTCTGTTGAATGCCGGTGTGGTCGGCATGACCGTCGCGCTGCTGATCGCCGGTTACGAACAGTCGTTTATCGAGCGGGCCGTGGAAGGCTCGACCTGGGCCGGATATTTTGCCGCGCAGAACCAGCCCTCGTTTCAGCATGCCATGAACTGGCGCATGTTCTTTGGCTTGGTGACGGCGGCCGGCCTGGGGTTGCTGGTATGGGATTTACTGACGATCGGCAAGTATGAGGAGCGAAAAGCCGAGAAAGTGGTCGAGAAAGTGATCGTCCATTAAAGCGGCGTTTGTCTGTCAGCGCCTCCGCCGGAGGCGCTGACAGAGGCATTAAAACGAAATATCCCACTGCATCCGGGCTCTTTCCTCGGACTGTTCCAATAGGCGGCTGCCATTATTTTCATGCCTGAATGGCGATTAATCAAACACAGCGGATTCGATGCCCTTGCTGGAATCCAGGCCTCGCAGTGTTGCCTTGTCTTTAATGCGGTTAAATTTCGTCCCGGTCACTGTGCTGTTTGTGAAATCGGCATCCTTCAAGCGCGCGCCCGATAGATCGGCACCCGTCAGATCGGCGCCGGAAAAATTGGCTCTGGAAAGATCGGCGTCGAATAATATCGCATTTTTCAGCTTGGCTCCGGACAGATTGGCCATTCGCATCAGGGATTTGTTCATATTGGCGTCGGACAGATTGGCTCCGGACAGATTGGCATTATTCAAGCTGACCCGCATCAAGCCCATTGGCTGGTTTTTCATATCGACGCCCCAGTCGGCATGCGACAGGTTGGCATGGCTGAGATTCGCCCGGTCAAGATTGGCGATAAACCGGCTGCCGGCCAGATTGGCGTGGCTCAGATTGGCGCCGACCATGTGCACGCCGAAAACACTGGTATTGGACAAATCAGCACCGGAAAGATTGATCTTCGACATGACGGTCAAATCCAGGACCAGGCCCGATAAATTACTGTTGCTCAAGTTGCTTCTGCGCAGGTCCGCGCCCCACAGGTCGGCATGCCGAAAGTCCAGTCCGGACAAGTCCAGGTCGGTCAGGTCCTTTCGGCGCAGGTCGGCAGGATGCGCCTTGTCCGCTTTAGCAAGCAGCTGTTCTATGGCCGCGCGATCAAAATCGGCCGCTGATGCCGACAGGCAAAACAGTCCGGCCGCCAAGCCCGGACCGAACATACGGAATTTCGAATACATGTTCATTTTGCATGGCTCCTGAAGTAACTCAATCAGTCAAAAGTAAGAGCCGGAACTCTACCGGCAGTTCACAGGTATTGCAAATTGTCTCTTGTGAGATCAATGCTCCTGTTCGTTTTTCTTTTTCTCTCGCAGTTCAGGCAAGTACCGGTGCACTTTAATCGAGGGCAGAAAAACTTCATCCTGTATTTCGACATCGATACGTTTCAGGCGCAAGGGTTTGTTCTCCGGATTTTCCGACAAGGCCCGGAAGCGGGGCAGGGAGGTGTGCTCGGCGGCCAGGAAAAAGACCGGCCCGACTGCCATGCAGACTTTTCGGCGCAAAATTCTGTTTTCATCGAACCAGGCAATATTGGCGCGCGGATGGTTAGAGGGCGGCGAGACTTGCGCCAGAGGTTCATCGAATGGAATCGTGGCCAGCAGTTTCAGTTGCATCTTCAAGCCGGCGATATAGGCCGCTTCACCGCCGCCGCTAATTTTCTTTTCCAGCAGATGCTGCGCATCGGCGACGCTGAGCCTCGATACCATGCGGGAGCGGAACCAGGTAAAAGAAATCGATTCCAGGGCATGGGGAAAATAGAAGAATTTCCGGCTTGCCTGGCGGCGGCTGAAACGGGCATATCCCATACGCTCCAAGGCATATTTCGACAGCGGCATCTGGGTCTCGTCCAGCTTGACCAAAATCTTGTCCATGCGCATTAGCAAGCGCTGCAAACCGTGACGCAATTGATTTACCCGCTCAATTTGTTCCATCGTGGCCAGATCGGTCCCGCACATGCCAATGTAATTGAGCGTCTCTCCAGGCTTCATTTCGTCATTGGCATAGACTACCAGTTTAATAAAGGCCGCCAACTGTTCGCGGTCCGCCGGCGCGTCAAAGTGCTGCGCCCATAACGGGTAGTGATGTTGCTCAAGCAAGCGGTCGCTCAACGCCTGCTGTTCGGATAACAATTGCTTTAAGATTTGGTCCAGCTCGGCTCTGAGCTCAGAATGAATAGTAGGCATGGAAATCTCCTTCTTGGATATATGCAGATTACATTTATATCATAGACATATATGTAAGGCATAAGAAATATCCTATCAGGCTTTCACAGCATTAGCGCGAAACCTTTGAGGCCTGAGGTACCCGGGGGAAACAGCCGGGGGTTACCTAATGATTAATTATTTAAATCGCACGGAAAGGCAGTCTATTTACGTATTTCGATGCCTTCGATAGTGTCCATTATCGCCATACTTCGAAAGCTTCAGACTGGCCGCGTGTCATGAAAACTGAAGCTCAGGATGACGGACGACCTGAATCAGTTGCCGCCGGTCTTTAGTCCCGGTTACCGGAGTCTGAGTTCTCTTAACAGAGGGAAGACTATGTCTTTGACAAAATTACCCGGCTTTTTCGATGGCGACAATCATCCAGGAGGAATAGCCCGTCCTCTCCAGGGTGATGACCGTATCATCGTCAAAATTGACCCTGACCTTATTGAAATCGACATACTGGAAGTCATAGGCAAACATACCTTCGGGCTTTTCCTGATTTTTTCCCTTGCTGGTCAAAATCACTTTGACGATTTCCGGAGTGGTCCCGGTATCGATAATCGAACCGAACATTTGATTGCCTATGGCCGCGCCCATCCGGAAGAACGGATTGCTTGGCTGGGCTATCTGCCCGATATTAGCGCTGACGGCAGCCTTGGTATTGGTTTTGAGTTTTTCAAAATCGATGTATGCCGTTAAATGACCGGGGTCTTTTTCAAAAAGCACCTCGCGGAATTCCGTCATGAATAAAGAAGGGCTGAAATAGGATCTGGCAATAACGGCAAGCACTAACAGGCTGCCGGCTAATAATTTCAATTTGAACATTTGTTTTTTCAGTTTTTAAATGAATCAAGGGCGCTGTAGTCTGTGAACAGCGCTTACAGGGATGGAAAAATTATCGTCTTAGCATGGCGGGATCGGAAACCGGGTCCATGACTTCGAAATCGCTTGGTGAGTCGCCTGGCAATGCGTTATCGATCGAGGTCTTTCGGCAGGTCATGGCGACAAACTCCATTTTTTGTTTAAGCTCATGGGGCGGTGGCGTTCCAGTGTTCTGGATTTTTTCCAACAACTTGAAATCGTCATAGCTCAGGCGGCCCACCATATTCTTGCTGGCGCAGCCGCAATAGTCCATGATCAAATTTTCAGGGACGCCGTAATTGGCAACGGACGTGCGCTGGCTTTGATAACAGTTGGCATAAATGGATTGTACAAGCTGCTGTTCAAAAGCTGTTGTGCCAGACGGAGTGCGGGTATCGTTCAACGCCGGCGCGCTGCCGTACTCGCTGCCGTAGCCTCTACCGTAATCTCTCTCGGAATAGCCGTCGTAATCTCTGTAATCCCTATAACCGCTATAGTCCCTATAATTCCTGAAGTCTCTGCCGTACTCTTCTCCCGAGGCGATAAGCGGATAACCCTGCAGCCCTGTCAGCGCCAAAGCAGGCAGGATTAAGTATCGCCGGATGTCAAAAGGCCGTTTATATTGATTAGAGACAGGCAATACCCTAATGAATACACTGCAAAGCAGTAAACAGAAAAGCGTGATTCCAGGCATGGTTTAAGAGCGCGGCAAAAGAAAAAATAATGTTTTTAAAACGTGAAGCGGCAATATCTAAAAATCATCCTGTTATTCTATATCAATACAAGTTATATGTTTGCGCGTGCAGACTAAAAAACTGATAAGCCTTTCTCAAAAGTTACTTTTATTAGCCGGGATTGAGCAAATTATAAGATACTTGAATTCAGATAATCATTGGTTGAATATCACTAAACGTGCATTCTGCTCCGCTGTTAAGATTTGCCGGATGCTTATTTATCTTTAATTTCTATAGGCGAGAACCATGAAGTTGCCAGTTATTCAAATGCTCTGCGCCGTTGCGCTCTCAGGCGCTATCGGCGTTGCGTATGCTGATGAGGGTAAGGACGAATCAGGAAAGGTGAGGGAAAAAGGCCGGTATTCCTTCGAGAAAGATCGGGGGCACGAGAGAGGCCGGCATGATGACCGTTGGGAAGATGATAATCATGGATCTTACTTCCATGAGCATGGTTATACCCATCTTGACATTCCCCCGGGTCATTATCCGCCTCCGGGCGAATGCCGTATCTGGTATCCCGATCGTCCGGCCGGACATCAACCGCCTCCCGGAGATTGCGGTCATGTTCCTCCCGGCGCCTGGGTAATTCATCACCCGCGTGATATGCCGGGGCGCGTGCATATCAATGTGTATGAGCCCGATTATCCCGGCAGGAGTCATATCGTCGGCGAGTTCGATATCGGCTCAGGTCAATTCATACGGATAATCCTGCAGGATTGATGCTCAAATTACCGGTAAATATCCAGTATTTATTTTCAAGGTTGCCACTATGCCGAGTTGGAGAATTGAAATTTCAGACGCTTCAGGTCAAGCAACATGGCTTGATCTTATGGATATTCAACGACCGTTAAACGAGTGGCGAGCTGTCGATACCGATGCTTTCCTACCAGACAAAGGGTATTTTATAAACCAGTTTAAGCGGGTCGTCCCGTCCGAGCAGCCTTCCTGGTTTCTCAGCGATTTCGATATTGACGAGGTACAAGTCGGCTCGACCGGTTGGGGCGGAGTTTTGAAGAACAAGGGCTGGTTTCCCGAGGGTGAGGTACAATGGAAAGTCCTGTCTCCGATTGCCGACGGCTGACAAATTCTAGTACGACGAATCCTAGTACTTAGTCATACTTGATATGTCGGATATTGCCCCCACATCTGTTGCTTTCCCCGTTAATGGAACCGAGAAATTGGCAGCAAAGAAATATATAGTCCGGCTAAGTAAAGAAGAACGTAATGATTTGGAAGGCTTGGTACGGCGAGGAAAAGCGGTGGCTTACAAGAGGCTTCATGCGGAAATACTCCTGAAAGCGGATGTCAGTCCCTTGGGAGGTCAGTGGACAGATCGCCAGATCAGTGAAGCCTTCGGCATTTCAACGCGCACGGTAGAGAGAGTTAGGCAGCGATTAGTTGAAAAGGGATTAGAAGCCGCG